>JAUXAE010000043.1 GCA_030620035.1 Dehalococcoidales bacterium | reverse complement strand
TACCAGCGTCACGTTCGCGCTTTCGATGGCCACGTCGGTGCCGGTGCCCATGGCGATCCCCACCTGGGCCTGGGCCAGGGCCGGGGCGTCGTTGATGCCGTCGCCGACCATGGCCACCACCTTACCCTCATCCTGGAGCTTCTTTACCTCCTGGGCCTTGTGCTCCGGGAGCACCTCGGCCAGCACCCGGCGGGTGCCCACCTCCTGGGCAATGGCCTGAGCGGTGCGTCGGTTGTCCCCGGTTAGCATCACCGTCTCAATACCCATTCTGTGTAGCTCGGCTATGGCCTCTCTAGCACTGGGCTTTAGGGTATCAGCCAGGGCGATGATGCCCACTAGCTGGCTGTCCCGGCCCAGGAACATCACGGTTTTGCCCTTGGCCCAGAGGCGCTCGGCCTCTATCCCCAGCCCGTTTAGGGCCAGACCCCTATCCTGTATCAGCTTAAGGTTGCCCAGCAGCAGCTTTTTGCCGTCTACCGAGGCCTCAACGCCGTGGCCGGGGATGGCGTTGAAACCTGTGGCCTGGGACAGCTCCAGTTTCCTGGCCTGGGCCTCCCTGACTATGGCCTCGCCAAGGGGATGCTCCGAGCCGAGCTCGGCAGAGGCGGCCAGTCTCAGGACCTCGTCCTGGGAAGAGGACGGGATGGTGATGACATCGGTTACCTTGAGCTTACCCTGGGTCAGGGTACCCGTCTTATCCAGCAGTACGGCATTAATCTTGTGAGATGTCTCCAGGGCCTCAGCGCTGCGGATAAGAATGCCGTTCTCGGCCCCCTTGCCCGTGCCCACCATAATCGCCGTCGGCGTGGCCAGCCCCAGGGCGCAGGGACAGGCGATAATGAGCACGGCGATGAAGTTAAGAAAGGCGAAGGTCAATGCCGGTGCTGGCCCCACTAAATACCAGATTATAAAGGTGATAACGGCCACTCCAATCACCGCCGGCACGAAGTAGCTGGCGATAACATCGGCCAGTCGCTGGATGGGGGCCTTGCTTCCCTGGGCCTCCTCCACCAGGCGGATGATGTGGGCCAGAGTGGTATCGTTGCCCACCTTGGTGGCCTCAAACTCAAAGCTGCCCGTCTTGTTAATGGAGGCGCCAATGACCTCATCGGCCACCTTTTTCTCCACCGGGATACTCTCCCCGGTAATCATGGACTCATCAATGCTGGAGTACCCCTGGCGAATGATGCCGTCAACCGGTACCCGCTCACCGGGGCGCACCCGGATGAGGTCGCCTACCTGGACATCGTCAACGGCAATCTCCTCTTCTTGGCCGTTACGGATAATCACCGCCGTCTTGGGCCTGAGGTTGATCAGCTTCTTTATCGCCTCTGAGGTCTGCCCCCGGGCCCGGGCCTCCAAGAATCGGCCCAGCAGGATTAGGGCGATAATCATGGCCGCGGTGTCAAAGTAGAGATTGGCCTCAAGCTCAGGGGCGGCAAAAAGGCCGGGCAGGAGCACGGCTACCACACTGTAGAAGTAGGCCGCCGAGGTGCCCACGGCAATCAGGGTGTTCATGTCGGCCGTTCTGTGTTTCAGGGCGCCCCAGGCGCCGCGGTAGAATCTTAGGCCGGCCCAGAACTGCACCGGCGTCGCCAGGGCCCAGAGGAGGAAGGCCTTGCCCGGGAAAGCGGGCCCGAAGCCTAAAACCATAATAATTATGCCCAGGCTGGCGGCCAGGATGACCCGGTTTCTTAACGCCCGGGTCTGGCGGCGGGCGGTGAGGCTAACATCCTCCAGTGTCTCGGCCTTGGGGCCCAGTTCATAGCCGGCGTCCTTTACCGTTTTTCTGAGGTCGGCTGTCTGGACACCCTCTAGGTAGTCTACGGTGGCCTTCTCCGAGGCTAGGTTGACGCTGGCCGAAATTACCCCGGGCACGCCTTTAAGGGCCTTCTCTACCCGGGCGACACAGGAGGCACAGGTCATCCCCTTTACCGGGAAGACCGATTTCCTGGTGGCGGTGCCGTAGCCCAGCTGGCTGACGGTGTCCCTAATCTGGGCCAGGCTTATTCTGGAGGGGTCAAATTCAACCAGAGCCTTTTCTGAGGCAAAATTAACCCTGGCCCTGTCCACCCCGGGTGTCTCAGCCAGGCCCTTCTCAATGGTGGCGGCACAGGTGGTGCAGGTCATGCCCGTCACCGGAAGGATTATCTTCTTTGCCTTCTTGGCTTGCTGGGACATCTGCAGGGCTTTTAGGACAGGTCCTTCTTGATTTGCTCGAACTCTTCTCGGGATATCTCCCCTTTGGCGTAGCGTTCTTTGGCCACATCCAGCGGGCCCTGTTTTGGGGGAGTGCCGTTTCGTCGGCTCAGTCTGGTAATACCCCAGATTATCAGGGCAATGAGCCCTCCCCAGAATAATAGCAGCCAGAGGCCGCCAAAAGCCATCCACCAGCCCATATGGTCATACCACATGGGTTACCTCCTTAGCCACAAAGCCTAGAAGGCTATCGGCTACTGCTTTTTGTTATGATTTATTATATCATATTAGTGAGGGTTTGCTAATTGGCCCGACGGCTTCTGGCCAATGTAATCCAGTGCCGCTATATGGTAGAATTAGATAGCTTATTTCAGGCTATCATAGAGACAAGGTATGAAGGTAAGAGTGGACAGAGATTTGTGTACCGGCATGGCCTATTGTGTCGAGGTGGCGCCAACAGTCTTTGAGCTTGATGATGAGATGGAGGCAAGGGTTCTTGACCCGGCCTCCGTTGATGATGATACCCTGCTTGAGGCGGCTAAAAGCTGCCCGCTGGAGGCCATAATCCTAGAGGATGACCAGGGCAGGCAGATATATCCCTAGGTTTGGCCTAATGTGACCGCTGTTTAATGGAGGCTAAAGATAGATGAGAAAGGTGTATCTTGATAATGCGGCCACCACCCCTCTTCTGCCTGAGGTCCGTGAGTCTATGCTGCCCTTTCTGGATGAGTTGTCGGGCAATCCCTCATCGCTGCATGACTGGGGTGATAGCGCCCGGGAGGCAGTAGCCGAGGCCCGGGCTAGGGTTGCCCGACTTATTGGCGCTGGGGCTGAGGAGATAATATTCACCAGTTGCGGCACGGAAAGCAACAACCTGGCCGTCAAGGGGCTGGCCCTGGCCCGGCAGAATAAAGGCAGGCATCTGGTGGCTTCGGCGATAGAGCATTTCTCGGTACTGCACTCGGCCCGAACCCTGGAGAAGATGGGCTTTGAGCTGAGCTTGGTTCCCGTGGATAGCTCAGGTATGGTTGACCCTGATGATGTGCGCCAGAGCCTCAGACCGGATACGGTGCTGGTATCAATTATGCATGGTAGCAACGAGGTGGGTACCGTCCAGCCGATTAAGGAGATAGCCCGGATAACCCGGGAGCACAAAGTGCCCCTGCATACTGATGCCGTGGCCACCGCCGGCAACATACCCGTTGACGTAGGTGAGCTGGGGATGGATGCCTTGAGCCTGGCCGGAAACCAGTTCTACGGGCCGCAGGGAGCGGCCGCCCTCTGGGTGCGTCCCGGGGTGCGCCTGATACCCCAGTTTGATGGCGGCGTCCAGGAGGGCGGGCGGCGGTCGGGCACGGAGAATGTAGCCGCCATTGTCGGCCTGGGCAAGGCTGCTGAACTGGCCAGTGATAATATGACGGTGCGAATGGGGCACCTGTCCCGGCTTCGTGACCGCTTGCTAGACGAGCTTCCCCGGAGGATTGACCATACCGTGGTTACCGGCGACACCACCAGTCGTCTCCCGGGAAACGCCAGCTTCTGTATTGAGTTCATTGAGGGCGAATCTATACTGATGATGCTGAACAGTAAGGGGGTAGCCGCCTCCAGTGGCTCAGCCTGCACCTCAAGGGCACTCAAGGCATCCCATGTCCTCATCGCTATGGGCATCACCCATGAGCTGGCCCAGGGCTCTATCGTCTTTAGCCTGGGTGTGGATAACAGCCCTGAGGATGTTGGCTATGTCCTCGAGGTGCTGCCGCCCATTGTAGACCGATTGCGGCAGATGTCGCCCCTTTATGCCAGGTTTATCAAGGGATCGAAGGGAGGTAAGAATGCCCGTTTACAGTGAAAAGGTAATGGAACACTTTATGAACCCGCGCAATGTGGGTGAGATTGAGAACCCGGACGGCATCGGTGAGGTGGGCAACCCCATCTGCGGGGATATGATGACCTTCTACATTAAGGTTAAGGATAACCACCTTGAGGATGTCAAGTTTAAGACCTTCGGCTGTGGTGCCGCCATTGCCGTTTCCAGCATGACCAGCGAGATGGCCATCGGTAAAACGCTTGATGAAGCGATGAAAATCACCCCGGGCACCGTGGCCACCCAGCTGGAGGGCCTGCCCAAGAACAAGCTTCACTGCTCCAACCTGGGCGCCCAGGCCCTGCGCAAAGCCATTGAGGATTATCTGAATAAAAACAGGGCCCAAGGGGGAGGTAAAAATGACTGAGCCAAAAGGGAAAAAACAGGAGCGCCCCTTTTGCCCCTACTGTGATGAGGAGATACTAATCGCCGACTCGCCTTTCTGCCAGCCATGCCGGGTAACACTTTTTTGCTGCCCCGGTTGCGGCAGGCTGGTGGCCCGGGGTATCAGGTTATGTCCCCACTGTGGCGTCGAGATTAAGATTCAGGCGGAGAAATAGGAGGTAGTTTGGTAGTGGCTGAGAAGGAAAAAATGTCCCTAGTTATATACAGCGGTAACCTGGACAGTGCCCTGGCCGGCTTTATGCTGGCCACCACCGGGGCCAGCATGGGCATGGAGGTCAGCATGTTCTTTACCTTCTGGGGGCTGAATATTATTAAGAAAAATGAGGGCGGCATCAAAAGCAAAGGCCTGGTAAGGAAGATGCTCAACTTTATGAATAGAGGCGGCTCAAAGAGGCTTAAGATGTCTCGCTTCAATATGCTTGGTATGGGTACCGGTATGATGAAGGGTCTGATGAAGGATATTAATATGCCTTCCATTGACGAGTTTATCACCCTGGCCAAGAGTATAGGGGTAAAGATGTATGCCTGCACTACCAGCTGCGGTATGATGGGGCTTGATGAAAGCTCTTTCCGTAGTGAGGTGGATGACATGGTCGGCGCCGCCTTCTTTCTGGGTGAGGCCCGCAAGTCTAAGGTATCCCTTTTCATATAGCTAATATTATCTCAGGAGAATGAGATGAAGGCAGATCAGAGACTGGATTGCATCGGGCTGTATTGTCCCATGCCCATTGTCAAGACGGCCGAGAGGATTAAACAGCTAAAGCAGGGACAGGTTCTAGAGGTTGTTGCCGATGACATAGGGATTAAGGGGGACATGCCCGCCTGGTGTGAGGCCACCGGGCATGAGTTCCTGGGCTTGGAGGCGGCGGCCGGCGAAATCAGGGTCTATGTAAAAAAGACGCATGATTAAGAATGGCTTAGCCAGTTACTAGAAGAAAGGGGTCCGGTATGGAGAAACTCAAGGTTAGAGATTTATGCCTGCCGTGTTCACTGGCTCTGGCGGTCAAAGAGAGTGATGGCCTTGAGGCCGCTATCCGGCGCTTTGCCTCGCAGCCGGAGACGCACGCCATCTTTGTTGTTGATAACAAGGGGAAGCTCAAGGGCCTGGTCAAGATAAGGCACTTACTTAATTGGATTCGTCTCAAGTTGGGTGTCAGCCGAGAGCGGCGTAATATTAACGTCGCCGAGGCCTTTGAGGTGGCCAAGTTGAGCCAGTCTAGCCAAATCGGTGACATAACCTCACCGGCGGTTACCGTGAAGCCGGAGGACTCGTTGGCCCATGCCCTAAACCTGATGGCCAATGAGGAAGTGGTTGAGCTGGCTGTGGTCAATGATGATGGTGAGCTCGTCGGGGAAATTAAATTAACCCAGGTTCTGTCCCAACTGCTGGACATGGGTTCCAGTACCCAGGGAAAATAATTATTGCTTGGCGTCTACTTACTGGGGTAGTCTTCTTGATATTATATTGGTGGAGGGCTAGGTGAAGGAGACCAATAACCTGATTGAGGGGCTCATCCTGGAGCACAGGCAGACAAACGAAGCCACCAGCAATCTGCAGCAGACCATAAATGACCTGACCGGGTGGAAAGAGATGGAGGCGGCCAGAGAGGATTTTGTGCCCGGTCGCTTACAGAACCAGCGGCAAAAGCTACAAAAGCTGGAAGAGCCCCTGGGATTGTTAGACAGGGGCCTCAGGGCCCACTTTTTCAGGGAGGAAACCCTGCTCCTTAAGGCCTTTGAGAGTCACGGTGATAAAGAGCTGGCCTCGGCACTGAATGAGCTACTGTTGGAACATAATGAGCTTAGGCGGTGTCTGGACAGTATTCTTGGGGCAGTGGCCGAGCTTTTATCGGGCAGGTTAAGTGAGTCGCTGTGGCCAAGCAAGGCCTGGGACCTGAGGGCCTATATGAGTAAGACGGCTGAGTCTCTGGCAGTGCATGCCCAGAAGGAGGAGGCCCTTTTTGATAAGGCTCGCCGTGAGCTATCCCGGGAGCCAGAGGCTGGCTAGATTTCTCTGGTGATGCCCTGGTCAACTATCTGGTAGATACGCTTCATGTCAAGGCTGTGGCGTACCAGCTCGGCCAGCCGGTCGTACTCTTTCTCCTTCTCGATACCGGCCCCTCCCCATCTTTCGGGCAGTCCGCGGCGGCGGCGCAGCCAGTTAAGCAGACCCTGTCTGAAGCCGGCGTTGTGGAATATGCCGTGGATATAGGTACCCCATACCGTTCCCTGGGCATTGAGGGTGCCGTCTTCATAATCAGCCTTACCCTCCGGTGTCTCCAGGATGTGGAAGGCGCTCCTATCGCCTATATTTTGTGTCCGGCCCATGTGTATCTCGTAGCCGATGAGCTCTTGGCCGGCCGTCTCTTGGAACGGTTCCCAGTTGGTGGCTACCTGTGCCTTCACCTGGGTGGTTGACTTCTGCCGGGTAAAGGTGGTCTCGGCATCCAGCAGGCCCAGCCCCAGGGCGCTGCCCGTTTCCGACTCAACCCCGTCCGGGTCGTGGATAGCCTTGCCCAGCATCTGGTAGCCGCCGCAGATGCCGACTATGGCGGTACCGCCCTTGGCTTTTTGGATAATACCTTCAGCAATTCCTGATTGCCGCAGGTACTTGAGGTCGGCATAGGTGCTCTTGGTGCCGGGTAGTATGATGAGGTCGGGGCTTCCCAGCTCAGCGGCCTTGGTTATGTAGCGTACCTGTGAGCCGTCTTCTTCTAAAGGGTCAAAGTCATCATAATTGGCGATGCGGGGCAGACGGACAATAGCAATATCCAGGTCGGTTGCCGGCAGCCGCTGGGCCCTTTCGTCAAGGAAGACCGAGTCCTCCTGGGCGATGGTGATATTACGAAAGTAGGGGACAATGCCCAGCACTGGCTTCTTAGTGCGCTCCTCAAGGAAGTCAATGGCCGGCTTAATCAATTTAACATCGCCGCGGAACTTGTTGAGGATGAAGCCCTTGATATAGCCGCGCTCGTCCTCATCCAGCAGTTCCAGTGTGCCCACCAGTGAGGCAAAGACACCTCCCCGGTCAATATCACCCACCAGCAGCACCGGGGCCTGGGCTATCTTGGCCACCCGCATGTTGACTATCTCCCTGGGCTTTAGGTTTATTTCGGCCGGGCTGCCGGCGCCCTCAATGACGACCATATCATAGCTAGAGCGCAGGCGCTTGAGAGAGCTGACTATTTTCTTTAGTAGCTTAGGGGTGTACTCATAGTATTCGGCGGCCGAGATACTCTGGGCCACTCTACCCTGGACAATTATCTGGGAGCGGGAGTCCGCCTCCGGCTTGATTAGCACCGGGTTCATGTCAACGCTGGCTTCAATACCGGCGGCTTCGGCCTGTACCGCCTGGGCGCGGCCTATTTCGCCGCCCTCTCTGGTGACAAAGGCGTTAAGGGCCATGTTCTGAGCCTTAAACGGGGCTACCTTAAGGCTGTCCTGCTTGAAGATGCGGCACAGGGCCGCCACCAGAATGCTCTTACCCACATTAGAGGCAGTGCCCTGTATCATTAAGACCTTGGCCATTTTTTATTTGCCCACCCTTGTTTATCGCCAGTTTTATATTATACCAATTTTGGCCCTTTCAGGGCTATGGCCCCTTTGCCAGTTGTTTTTCCGGCTTGTATAATGGTCAGTATCATTTGATTAACTGGATGGGGTTTTGAAAATGACCAATAATAAACCGCCTACCCAAGCTGACGAGGTCATTAAGAGGCTGGAGAGGCAGTACCCCGGGGCCCACATAACCCTCAGGTTTTCCAGCCCACTGGAGCTATTGGTGGCCACGGTGCTTTCGGCTCAGTGTACCGATGAAAGGGTCAACGAGGTAACGGCCAGCCTGTTTAATAAGTACCGCACCGCTGCTGATTATGCCCGGGCCAACCCTGGGCAGTTTGAGCAGGAGATAAAAGTCACCGGTTTCTACCGCAATAAGGCCAGGAACATCATTAACGCCGCCCGGTTAATGGTGGCCAGATTTAACGGACAGGTGCCCAGGACAATGGCCGAGCTTACCAGCCTGCCCGGCGTCGCCCGCAAGACGGCCAACATTGTCCTCTTCAATTCATTCGGCGTTACCGCTGGTATCGCCGTGGATACCCATGTCCGGCGGCTATCACAGCGATTGGGCCTGAGTAGAAACAGCAACCCGGAAAGGATTGAACAGGATTTAAT
>JAUXAE010000040.1 GCA_030620035.1 Dehalococcoidales bacterium | reverse complement strand
CGCTCACCCCGGTCATCAATCCTGATGATGACAAACTGCCCCGCTCTAGCCTTGCCGGCTACTTTAGCGGCGGCTATCTTAAACAGGTGTATCTTGGGGGCCAGCTTCTGCCGTAATAATATCCGATACAACCCATTTTCTCCTGGCTTTAGTTATCTTGCTAGAGAATGGGATTTCCAGCGAGCGGGCCCTAAATTGGTCTCTAAAAACTAGGTAGAGCCCAATCTATGAATACTAATAGCAGTCCAGCACAATCTAGCATTAAAATATGGCCTAAGTCAACCAAGGGTATTGCTTAATTATCGGCAAAGGTATAAGATAATAGTCATTCCGCTAAAATAAGGGGGTGATAGCCATCGGAGTTTAATGAACAGAAACCTTTAAAGACATTTGTAATCTCATGGGACACTTGCCATCCCCGATTTTTTAGCCTAGATTGTCCCGTCCAAAATATTGTTGAAACAAAAAGAGGAATACTAATGGTCATAGAACTGGTTCATATCGGCTTCGGTAATATCCTAACCATGAATAGAGTAATCGCCATATCGCCACCAAGCTCGGCCCCGATTAAACGCGTTATCCAGGAGAGCAGAAACAAGGGGCTGCTGATTGACATGACCAACGGCCGCAAGACCAAGGCGGTTATCTTTACCGATAGCGGCCACATTGTTCTAGCGGCGCTAGCCCCAGAAACCATCACCGGCCGCTTGCAGATAGGCCGCGGGGGCTCAGTGCCTAAACTAGAGCTAAGCGATGAAAAGGTCGAGCTATAAGGCCCTGTTAAGACCCTTACTGGTGGTTGTCTCCGGTCCCTCAGGAGTGGGCAAAGATGCCGTCCTGGCCCGAATGAAGCAACTAGGTGAGCCCCTGGCATACATTGTCACGGTAACGACCCGGCTGCGGCGGCCAAAAGAGGTAGACAATGTTGACTACCATTTCATCTCAAGTGAAAGATTTCAATGGCTAGTTAAGCATAACCAGCTACTGGAGTGGGCCAATGTCTACGGCAACTATTACGGGGTGCCCTCTCGTCCCATAAGAGAGGCCCTTGAAAAGGGGCAGGATGCCATCGCCAAGGTTGATGTCCAGGGGGCGGCCACCATTAAGAAGCTCCTGCCCCAGGCGGTGTTCATCTTTCTGATGCCGCCGTCAATGGCAGAGCTTACCAACCGACTGAGGAAGCGCCTTACTGAATCACCAGATACCCTGGCCCGGCGCCTTAAGACGGCTGAGGAAGAAATAGAACAACTGGCCATGTTTGACTATGTAGTGGTCAACAGGCAGCATGAGATTGACCTGGCCGTTGCCCAGATTAAGGCCATTATTACCGCTGAGAAGTGCCGGGTAATCCCCAGGGAGATTAGTCTATAGCAGATTAAACAGCCAGGCTATTAGATAACCCAGGGCGCCACAAACGGGAAAGGTTATTATCCAGGCGGTGATGATGTTGCCGGCCACCCCCCAGCGAACCGCTGATAGCCTCTGTGTCGCCCCCACCCCCATAATGGACGTGCTTATGCAGTGGGTAGTGCTTACCGGAATACCCAGGAATGAAGCTACCTCAATAACTGAGGCCGCCGAGGCCTGGGCGACAAAGCCGTGAATCGGGCGTAGTTTGGTGACCCCTAAGCCCAGTGTTTTGATTACCCGCCAGCCGCCGATAGCCGTTCCCGAGCTGATGGCCGCCGCCGAGACAATTATCACCCACCACGGGATATGCTCCCAGCTAGCATAGCCGGCGGCAACCAGTGCCATGGTGATGATGCCTATCGGCATCTGGCCATCATTCTTACCGTGGCTATAGGCCAAAAAGACTGCCGAAAGAATCTGCAGATTGCTAAAGATACCCCTTACCCGGGTGGGGACACTCTTGCGGAACAGCCAGAAAAGGATGACCATCAGGGCAAAGCCGCCGATAAAACCCAGAACCGGGGCGGAAACTACTGCTGAAAGAATCTGCCCCATAACCGACCAATTCACGGCACCGCTACCGGCCACGGCAAAGCCGGCGGCGGCCAAGCCGGCAATGAAGCCGTGGGTCAGGCTTACCGGCAGACCGTAATAGGTAGCGATTAAGGTCCAGATGATAACCGCGGCCAGGGCGGCAATCATTGTCTCAAACGATATCGCCTCAGGAACCAAAATCCCTTTACCAATGGTCAGGGCAACGGCGGTGCCGGTGGCAGCACCGGCCAAATTAGCAAAGGCGGCCAGTATTATGGCCTTTCGGGGAGAAAGAACACGGGTGCCAATCACGGTGGCTATGGCGTTAGCGGCATCATTTAGGCCGTTAACAAAACCAAAGCCGATTGCCAGGGCAATAATCAGAACGAAGAGCCCTAGCGAGGCGTCAGGCATGCTTCAGGGCTACTCCCTCAAGAACATTGGCCACATCCTCACACCTATCGGTGGCGCTCTCCATGTGTTCGTAAATTTCGCGCCACTTGATGATGTAACCCATATCCCGGGAATCATCAAACAGCTCACCTAACGCCGAGCGATAGGCCGTGTCAGCCAAGTTCTCCAGCCGATTAAGCTCAATACAGTGGTCCAGAACCTTCTTTAGCTGGTCACGATGCCGCAGGCGGGGTACTGCCTTAGCCACCTCAGCGGCCGCCAGGACTATAATATCGGCCAGCTCCCGGGCCCGCTTGCTGGGCCGGTCTATCCTATATATCAGCATGGCGTCAGCGGCGGCGTGGATAAAATCGGTAACATCATCCAGGGTATGAGACAGCAGGGCGATGTCCTCACGGTCAAAGGGGGTAACAAAGGTGCGGTGAAGCAGAGCCATAATCTGATGGGCAATGGTGTCTCCCTGGTGCTCAAGCTCGGTTATATCGGCCACCTTTTGGCCAACATCTTGCCAGTTATCAAGTAGGTCTTTTAGCCCCTGGGCGGCCTTGACCATATTCTGGGCGCTATCTTCAAAAAGGTCAAAGAACTTCTCCTCGCGGGGAATGAAAGCAAACTTGAACAAGCAGTAACCTCCCTTAAGTTTAGAGCCGAATCATCAGTCTCTATTAATGATATATTATATTATATAATTGTCAAGATAAAATAAAAAGCTTCTGACGATAAGGAGAGTATTTGACGGAACACAGTCATCCCCATCGGGCACTACCGGTAGCCAGCAAGCTCAAACTGGGCATCATGCTGACTGGTTTCATCCTGGTGGCCGAAGTGGCCGGCGGCCTAGTGTCTAACAGCCTGGTCCTCTTGAGCGATGCCGGCCATGTATTTGCCGATATAATCGCCCTCTCCCTGAGCTACTACGGCGTAAAACAGGCCCGGCGCCCGGCCAGCCACCGTATGACCTTCGACTATCACCGGGTGGGGGTATGGAATGCGAGCTATGCCGTGCCGGCGACTTTCTCTGCCGGCTGACGGTCGGGCCTGAGGCCGAAACCGAGAAGCCGCCTGAAGACCAGAAGGAGGCGCCTTAAACTATTGACAGCGACCGGATAACGGCCTAGAATGCAGAGCTAAAAGCAATGTATATTATCATCGCCGGTGGCGGAGTAGTCGGTTTCAATATAGCCTCCTTGCTGGCCGAGGAAGAGCATGAGGTAGTGGTCATCGAAAAGTCCGAGCCGGCGCTGGAGAACATCCGCCGTCAGCTTGATGTCAAGACCATCAGAGGCAATGCGGCCACTCCCCGGGTTTTAAGGGATGCCGAGGTTGGCCGTGCCGACCTGATTCTGGCCGTTACCAACAGCGATGAGACCAATATGGTCACCTGCTTCCTGGCCAAGGAGCTAGGTGCCTCAAGAACCGCCGCCAGAATCCGCAACCCGGAATACTCAGGCTACTTTCTGGCGCCTGCCAAATCGCCGCTGGCGCCACGTAAGATAGTCAGACCCAAAAGCATAGGTGTTGACATCTTCATCAATCCGGAGGTTGAGGTGGCCAAGGCAGTGATGGCCATCCTCTCCGGTTTCTACTCCAGCCCGGTGGAGCAGTTTGCCGGTGGCCTTGTCCAGATAAGGGAATTCAAGGTGGAGGGGGCCGAGCTGGTTGATAAGAAGCTGGCTGAGATTGCCCTGCCCAAACCATGCGTCGTGGCCGCCATCGTCCGTGCCGGCGGCATCATCCTGCCCAGCGCTGATGAGATAATACAGGCCAATGACAGCGTCCACCTGGTGGCCCACCGGGATTTTATGGACGAACTGGGGCAAATATTCAGCCCGCCCAAGCGCCCGGTCAAGAGTGTCGTTATTCTGGGCGGGGGCCGGGTAGGAGTCCTGGTGGCTGAAGGGCTAGTGGGACGCGGGGTCAGGGTTAAGCTCATTGAGCACGACATAAACCGTTCTCAGGAGATAGCCGCCAGGCTCAGCGGGGCCGTAGTCCTGCAGGGCGACGGCACCAACCGTGATTTCCTCATTGAGCAGGGGGTGCCTTCAGCCGATGCCTTTGTGGCCGATACTGAAAACGATGAGCTTGATATCCTGTGCTGCTTGCTGGCCAAGAGCCTGGGGGTGCCCCGCTCTCTTACCGTAGTCAAGAATCCCAGTTATGTGCCCCTGGCCGAGGCCGCCGGCATTGATGTCGCCGGGTCGCCCCCCCTGCTGGCCGCCCGCAAGATAGCCCACTTTGTGCTTAGCGGCGGCGCCATCTCAGCGGCCCTGCTGGAGGGGAAACAGCTAGAAGCCGTCGAATTTGTGGTCGGCCCAACAGCCCACATTGCCAACAAGAAGATTAGCCAGGCCGGCCTGCCCAAGGAGGTGGTGGCCGGGGCCATTATTCACAATGACCGGGTCATCATTCCCCCCAACGACAGGGTGGTCAAGCCCGAGGACCATGTTATCGTAATTTCACCTCTCTCGGTTCTCCATGATGTGGAGAAGGTGTTCAAGTAATAGCAGCTAATGAGAATAAAGATTATTCTCCACTACCTGGGATTGCTGATAGCAGTCTTGGGTCTATTCATGCTCCTCCCCCTGGCCTTCAGCCTCTATTACGGTGAGCCTGATACCCAGGCCTTCGCCGTCTCAATGGTTATCAGCCTCACTTTTGGCCTCCTGCTGTGGCGCCTGACGCCGCTCACCGAGCGCAAGATAAGCCGGCGGGAGGCAATAGTGCTGGTGGTCGGGGGCTACCTGACAGCCTCGGCCTTTGGCGCCCTGCCCTATGAGCTGGCCGGCATCTTCCCCAGTTACCTTGATTCCTTTTTTGAGGCCGTCTCCGGCTACACCACCACCGGGGCCACCGTGCTCAACTCAATAGAAGGCCAGTCCCACGGCATCCTCTTCTGGCGCTCATTTTCTCAGTGGCTGGGCGGCATGGGCATCATTATGCTCTTTGTCGCCCTGTTCCCGGTATTGGGCATCGGGGCCGCCCACCTGGTTGAGGCCGAGACACCGGGCCACCAGGGTGAGCGGCTGACCGCCCGCATCCGGGATACGGCCAAGGCCCTGTGGCTAATCTATCTGGGGCTCTCAGCCCTGGAATTTGTCCTGCTCCTGCTGGCCAAGCTGCCTTTCTTTGATGCCCTAACCGTTACCTTGAGCACGATACCTATCGGTGGTTTCACCGCCACCAACCTGAGCATTGGTGCCTATAACAGCCTGCTGGTTGAAGGCATCATTATGTTCTTCATGGTAGCCGCCGGGGTAAATTTCGGCCTCTATTACTTTCTCTTCTGGAAGCGGCAGCCGGGACGCCTGCTGGGCAACCCCGAATTCAGGCTCTACATTGCTCTCCTTATTGGCGCCGTCCTGCTTATCAACCTGGACCTGGTCATAAATATGGGGCTATCTATTGGTGATGCCCTGAGATACGGCAGCTTTAACAGCATATCTATTATGACCACCACCGGCTTTAGCACTACCGATTTTGGTGCCTGGCCAACATTTGCCCGCTCGGCGCTGCTTGTCTTAATGGTAATAGGCGCCTCAGCCGGCTCCACCGGCGGTGCCCTAAAGGTGGTCAGGATTCTGGTACTGGCCAAATATACCCTGCGCCGCATCCGGCTCGCCTTTAATCCATCGGCCGTCATTCCCCTAAAGGTTGGCGGCAGTGTCCTTTCTGAGAGGGTCACCTCCAGAATTGTGGGCATGAGCATTCTCTACTTCGCCATCCTTATCATCGGCTTCCTGATAATGAGTGCCCTGGGGCTGGACATGACCACGGCGCTATCTTCGGTTACTGCTTCCCTGGGCAATGTCGGCCCCGGCCTGGGTGCGGTAGGACCCGCCGAGAGCTATTTCGCCGTCCCGCCCATTGGCAAGGTTACTCTCATAACCTGCATGCTGGCTGGCCGCCTTGAGCTCTTCACCCTGCTGGTACTGCTTACCCCGGCTTTCTGGAGATGGCGCTAGAAAACTAAAAAATATTCCTTTTTGAAGGGATAGGGTATTGTCAATTTATAATAAGAAGATTATAATAGCCTACTAGAAAGAAATGGAATTCCTTAAGATTCTGGTCCCCGTCGCCGGTACCGAGGCCGATGAAGAGGCTATGGAGCTAGCCTGCCGGCTAGCCAAGCAAAAAAACGGGGGTAAAATCGTGGCCCTGCATGTTATTTCCATCGGCCGCTCGCTGCCCCTTGACGCTGAGGTTGAGCCTGAAATCAGCAAGGCAGAGGACATCCTGGCCCATGTTGAGAGCATCGCCCGGGAACACGGCTGCCAGATAGAAACCGACCTGCTCCAGGCTCGCGATGTAGCCCCGGCTATCGTTGATGAGGCCATAGAGCGAGAGGTTGACCTAATCCTGCTCGGCGTTGGCTACAAAACGCGTTATGGTGAGTTCTGCCTGAGTGAGGTGGTACCCCACGTACTCCAGAATGCCCCCTGCCGGGTAATCCTGTATCAACAACGTACTGTATAACTAGGCTGGCATATGAAAGTTATCATTATGGGCTGTGGACGGGTCGGCGCTCAGCTAGCCACCCTGCTGGATAGAGAGGGTCACTCGGTTACCACCCTGGATAATGATGCCTATAGCTTCCGAAGACTGCCCCCCGATTTCAAGGGTGAGGCCCTGCTGGGCAATGGCCTTGATGAAGAGGCGCTAAAGAAGGCCGGCATTGAGGAGGCCGATGCCTTTGTCGCCGTCACCCAGGGAGATAACCGCAATGTCATGGCCGCTCAAATCGCCAAGCACATCTTTAATGTGCCCAAGGTAGTCTGCCGTATCTACGACCCACTGCGCCGTGACCTTTACAGCCTTCTGGGCCTGGAGACCATCAGCCCGACCACAGTATTTGCCCAGTTACTTAAGGAGAAACTGGAGGGCTAGGCTAGAATATGTACATCATAGTTATTGGTGGTGGCCGGCTGGGCTATTACCTGACCAGGGCCCTGCTTGACGAAGGACATGAGGTACTCCTAATCGAAAAAAGTGCCCCCATCTGCCAGGCCATCACCGGTGAAATGGGCAGCGTCTGCCTGCGCGGTGACGGCTGTGAGACAACCACCCTGGCCTCGGCCGGCACCGGCCGGGCTGATATGCTCATTGCCGTTACCGGTGATGACGAGGACAACCTGGTTGCCTGCCAGGTAGCCAAGTACAAGTTCAAGGTACCCCGCACTATAGCCCGCATCAGAAACCCGAAAAATGAGACCATCTTCAAGAAACTGGGCATTGATGTTACCGTAAGCAGCACCAGTATCATCCTGGAACACATCGAGCATGAGGTGCCCTCACACCCCCTGATGCACCTGCTGACCATCAGGGAAAAGGGGCTGGAGATCGTAGATGTAAAAATCCCCCCCGGCTCAACTAATATAGGCAAGACGATAAAGCAGCTTTCTCTGCCCGCAGAGAGTATCCTGTCGCTGATTATTCGCCAGGAACGAAAGCCCACCGTGCCCAAGGCGGATACCATCCTTCAGGCCGGAGACCAGGTAATAGCAGTCACCCCGCCCGAGTCTGAAGATGCCCTGCGCTCGGCCCTGATAGGTGATTAGAAGGCCTAAATTTCCCTCAGCTTTAACCCCACATATAAGCTTGCCTATTTTAATCAAGCCACTATTTATTAACCGTTTGACGAAAGACCATCCTTTGCGTTCTAATTTAGCCAAATGGCAAATAACCAGGAGGCCGTCCATGATGACAAAAAGTTTTAGCAAACATCAGAGGCTGATTACTATTCTTCTGGTAGCTATTATGGCTATTG
Organism: Dehalococcoidales bacterium; assembly: GCA_030620035.1. GTDB lineage: Bacteria > Chloroflexota > Dehalococcoidia > Dehalococcoidales > JAUXAE01 > JAUXAE01. The sequence continues at coordinate 1,193 of JAUXAE010000040.1, read as the reverse complement.
GTGGCCTGGTCGCCTGGTCAGGATGTAGCCAGGGCCAGCTGATAGAGATAAAGCCACCGCCAAGCCAAGACCAGATTAAACAGATCTATGTTGGCGGTGCCGTCAATGTCCCCGGCTTCTATCCCCTAAAAGCCGGTGATAGCCTGGAGGCCTTCATCCAGGCGGCCGGCGGCCTGACCAGCGGTGCCGACCTGAGCCAGCTCAGGCTCTACATACCCCAGGCCGGAGAATACCAGGGCCCCCAAAAAAGTCAACATCAATCGGGCTCCCGCCTGGCTGCTTGAGGCCCTGCCCGGAATTGGCCCGGTCAGAGCCGAGGACATCATCAACTACCGCCAGCAGAATGGCCCTTTCAGCAACATCAACGAGCTCATCAAGATAGAGGGCATCGGAATAGCCACCTACGAGCAGATAAAACACCTGATTACCGTAGCCGACTAAAAGATAAAAAACCTTCTAAGGATGGAGGGCGGTGGCACTAATCTATCTTAGCGTTGCCTGGGTACTGGGTATCCTCCTCGGGGCCAAATTCAGCCTGCCCCTAGTCCTGGCCCTTAGCGGGCTGATCCCCCTGCCCCTGCTCCTATTCCGCCGGCACTATCGAGCGATAGTGCTAACCAGTCTCTGTCTGGTCACCTTCTTTGGCGGCGCCGGGTACTTTGAGCAGAGCCTGCCCGAGACCAGTGACAGCCATCTCCAGTTCTACAAGTAGAAGTATACTTTTGATTAGCAATCGGCTCAATAGGGATAATTGCCTTAATTTCACTTCTATCTTCAAACACCACGACCTTTACCTGTAGCTTTTCAAGTTGCTCTCGTTTTCCTGCCGGAGAATGCATTATGTTGCCGATACTCTCATCTTCAAAGCTTATTATCTTTAAAACAGTCTTATGTGGCTCGTCCACTAATCTAACCATATGACCATCTTCAGTCTCAATATTCCAAGCCATGGAGTTAAGTTTACCTTCCCAAAAACGAAGAACCCCTCTCGTACTTTCAAGCTCTTCAAGTTGAGCTGGGTCGACATCATTTCGGATAGATTTTAACCTAGCTTCCTCTTGAGTCAGGATCTGTTGGATTTCTCTGTATTTATCAGCATTCATATTCAACTTCACAAAGTTGTCTGCCAACCTAGCTTTTTGCTCAGATATTTGCAATAGACGATTGTCAATAGGAAGTACCCTAGCCCTAAG
>JAUXAE010000049.1 GCA_030620035.1 Dehalococcoidales bacterium | reverse complement strand
ATTAGTAAAGCCAGGGAGAGCAGCCCTATCAGGGTACCCAGCCTCCACAGCCGGCCCTTCTTGCCTAAGGTATTAATATTATATGATTTCACCAGTTATTACCTCCAAATTTTTATGACCGTATTATGGCAGAAAAAACCCCTGCCCCCTCGGACAAGGGAATGTTCATGTCTATAAAAAACATGGCCCACCTCCTTTTTCCGCGGAGAGCCCAGTTGCTCCGAGGGTGAGGTTCTGGCTCCTGGTAGTCTCCTACCAGTAACAGCAGGCGGTACTGCGTCGGACTTTCACCGAACTTGCACTCACCCCAGAATTCCCTAGCTCTTTGATTTGGTCTTTTGGTTATTAGCCTCCTGTTAACAGGGATTGCCCCAGCGCTCGGACAACTACTATCTTAATAGAAAAACCCCTGCCTCTCGGACAAGGGAATGTTCATGTCTATAAAAAACATGGCCCATCTCCTTTTTCCGCGGAGAGCCCAGTTGCTCCGAGGGTGAGGTTCTGGCTCCTGGTAGCCTCCTACCAGTAACAGCAGGCGGTACTGCGTCGGACTTTCACCGAACTTGCACTCACCTTGCCTGAATTACTTCAGGACCTCGGGCTTCATTATTCTATTGTCCCGGTATGATAAACCCTTGATTGAAATTTGTCAAGGATTCCGCAACACTCTACAAGCAATGTACCACTTTTCTTAATCTATGTCAATCAACATTTATGCCTAATTTTGGGCTGGTCAAGCTATTCTTCCGGTAAAAGCCGCCTGACCCACAGGTGCGGTGAAGTGGCCACAACCTGTCTTAATGCCTCAAGTTTCTCCCTGACCGACTGGGCCACCGTCTCGTCGCTGATAAGCTGCTCAAGACGAGACCGGTTCAGGGCCAGCACCTGGTACCAGAGTCCCTCAGGCTCAAGCAGGGCCCTTATCTCATCCTCATTGAAGCCGGTCTTGGTCACCTGCTTATAGGTAATAGCATGCTCCCGGCCATAGAGGCGGGCCAACCCTTGAGCCTGACAGAAATCAATAATGGCCTGTCTTATCTCCTCCAGCTGTGTCTCAAGCTCTTTTATCTGATGCTGGAGAGACACATATCGCTCAACCGCATCATCTATCACCATTCCCGGTAAAATACCAGTTCCCTTTAGCTCAGGGGCAGCTTGCCCATATTTATGTCTGTAGTAGGGACAGTGCTCGGCAAAGTCGCAGGGGCAAAACGGGTTCTCAATGGCTGGAAATCTCTGCCGGGCAATATTCTCGGCTACTTCAAGGACCAGCCTTTCAGCCTTATCAAGCCGCTCCTTATCCCTGGCGGCACAGCTACATGGGGTGTTCGACCTCAGGTGATACAGGGTAAGCCTTTCCACGGGAAGAAACCATAGCTTTTCCACGGCCAGCTGGTAGAGGGTTAACTGGAGGTCATTCTCCAAATAGTCCTTGGTGAACAGCTCCTGATGTGTCTTATAGTCAATAATGGAAAGCCCGCCGCTATCCATCTTATCTACCCTATCAATATACCCCCTCAGCTTGATACCCTCAACATCAACGCAAAACAGATGCTCTACGGCCACTGGCAGCCGGAAATGGGCACTGTGCACCTCCCAGAATTTAGACATTATCTGCCTACCATAGGCTTTATATTTGGCCTCCTCTTCAGCAGACTCATACCCCTGGCTAAGCCATACCTTCTCGTAATACTGGAGCAGCTCATCAAGTGATGGCGGTGGCGGCACTCTTACCCTGAAAAAGTACTCGGCACACTGGTGCAGGGTTAAGCCGAAGCTAAAGTACCACTTGTCCTTAGGCCGCAGGCCATCAATGTACTGAAGCTTGTAGTTTAGGGGACAGGATTGGTATAATGAAATCTGGCTATAACTTAACGGCCGCATAGCTTCCCCTTATTGATACTTGTTTCCCAGAGCCCTGATGATATTATAGAATATTTCAGTCATTAAAGTAACCCTGGCCAACTAAAAAAATAATGGAGAATATATCGTTCTTGGTCGCCTTTGGCGCCGGTCTGGTATCATTTGTGTCACCCTGTGTGCTGCCTATGGTCCCGGTCTACCTGGCCAGTCTGGCTGGACCTGAGGTTCTAGAAGCCCAGGCGGCCACCAGTCGTCGGCCAGTATTCCTCCATTCCCTCAGCTTTGTCCTGGGCTTCGCCCTTGTCTTCACTATGATGGGGGCCGCCGCCGGTCTGGCCGGGATAGTCATCAACCCTAATTCGCCACTGGTACAGAAGATAGTTGGCGGCCTGCTGATTGCCTTCGGCCTGTTTATGCTGGCTGCCCTAAAAATACCCCAGCTTAACTACGAAAGGCACCTGTCTCCGTCTCTGGGCACTACCAGCGGTTACCTGCGCTCATTCCTGACCGGTGGCATCTTCACCCTGGCCTGGACGCCCTGTGTCAGCCCGATACTGGGGGGCATCCTAACCCTAGCCCTAGGCTCAGAAACAGCCTGGCATGGTGCCTATCTGCTGCTTACCTACTCCCTGGGGCTGGGCCTCCCTTTCCTGGTGATTGGTGCCGCCTTTGCTTCTATCAGGCCTCTACTTAAGAATATCCACCGCTACTCCAGCCTAGTCCATACAATTAGTGGTATCCTGTTAGTATCGGTGGGCATAGTTATCCTGACTGGCAACCTTAACTGGCTGATACCGTAGTGTTAAGTCTGGAATTCTAGGAGGTTTAGTTGTTTAGAAGGTTAACAGTAATAATATTAATAGTATTTACCACCGGCCTGATGATAACCGGCTGTCCCCAATCATCAGAATCAGACTCAACATTATCCTCGTCTTCTAATGGGGCCTCTTCTTCCACCGGGCCACCACCGCCCGTAGGCACCGAAATCGGCAATCTGGCCCCTGACTTTCAGCTCCAGGACCTTGATGGTAACACCGTTTCCCTCAGTGAGCTACGGGGTAGCCCAGTAATAATCAACTTTTGGTACACCCGGTGCGGCTGGTGTGTCGTAGAGATGCCCCACCTGCAGGCAGTCTACGAAGAACACTCAGCTAAAGGACTGGTGCTGCTGGCCATTGACTGGGGCGAGCCCTTAAGCGTCGTCAGCCAATTCAAGCAAGATAACAACCTTACCTTCACCATGTTGCTTGACAGTGATAAGGCGGTGTCCCTGAAATATGATGTCATCGGTTATCCGACTACCTATTTCATTGATAAAGATGGTATAATTAGAGCTAAGAAACTGGGTGCTTTCTTAAGCAAAGAAGAGCTAGAAGAAGAGCTTGAGCACATAATGCCCTAGTAACAGGAGACTAAATATGGGTGATGTTTTAAATGAGGCCTACGGCATAGTCCAGTGCAAGGAGTGTCCCTGGTATAAGTCCTGCGTCATGCCCATGAGATTCACCGCCGAGGATATTCGCCGACAGCTGGAATCCTCGCCGGGTATGAACCTGCCACAGCAAGCCGACCTGGGCATACAGAACCTCATCTCCAGCATGGCCACGGCCGCTCAGAACTCGCTCCTGGAGGGCTGCCCCGTCTTCATTGAGCGCCTGCGCTCCAGCCCCCAACTGGCCCAGCGTATTAAGGAAATAATGCAGAACTGGGGCCAGCAGGAATAGCCAAGCACTATTATAAAAAACTGAGGGACTGGAGACTCACCAAAGAGATTCCAGCCCCTCTTTGTCTTCTTCGCCTTAAAGTCAGAAGTATTTTTGGACTATATACTCAGCAGTCCTGGCCACTGCCTCCTGAACCTTCAGTGATAGGCCACTCTGCACTGTCTCTGGTATGCTTTCTGGCTGGGCAGCCAGGACGACCACCTCAACATGGCACAGGTCCCTTAATTCCTTGAGCATGTTCAGGGTGGGCATCATATGAACGGAGAAATCATGGGCCTTATGTTCCGGGACATCCTCAATAGCTACCGTAAAGATCTCTCCCGGTTCCCTATCGCAATCCAGGGCATCAAGAATAATTATTGCCTCCGGCTTTTTGTCGGCCAGAATAACATTGAAAAGTATCTCCCTTACCCCGGTGCCGACATCAAGAAGGGCCACCTGAGACGGGGCCCGGCAGTGCTTCTCAAGATGCTCAATCACCGCCGGGCCAAAGCCGTCATCACCAAACAGCGTATTACCGCAGCCCAGTATAAGAGTAGGCTTCTGGTAGTATTCAGGAATGTAATCCATATACCAGACTAAGTTGTCAGGGTGTCGATTGTTTCTCCAGAGGCATCCACTATGTCAATCTTCACGGCAATCCGTCCGTCAAGCTCATGGCTGGCACAGGATAGGCAGGGGTCATAGGCCCGGATTGACATCTCTACCTTATTCAGTAAGGTCTGGTCGTACTGTCCATTCTTAATCAACAACTTGGCTGACTGCTTGACAGACATGTTTATCGGGCCGTTATTGTGCGTTGTGCCCACGATAAGATTACACTTGGTTACCAGGCCCTTTTCATCAGTCGTATAGTCGTGGATTAGGGTGCCTCGCGGCGCTTCGACACAGCCAACCCCCCGGGCCGCCCGCGGTGTCACCGGTACCCTGATCTTAGTGCTGGTAATCTCTGGGTCATTGAGCAGCTCAAGGGTACGCTCGGCATTGTACAGCAGCTCTATTAATCTTGCCCAGTTGTAGAGCAAGGTCTGCTGGGCCGGTCGGCCAAACTTCTCCCGAAACTCCTCGAGTTCCTTCTGGGCCAGAGGTGTGGCTATCTTATCACAGACATTCATCCGGGCCAGGGTATTTGTCCGGTAGATGCCTACCGGATTATCAAGGTCCATGGAAAAGCCACCTGCCTTTTTAGCGTAGGGGAACTTGGCGAATGCCCAGGGCTCGATGTGCTCACCGATGTAGTCCAGATAATCAGCACAGGCGAACTCCTCGTACTGGCCATCGGCTGTCATCATCCTCAGCTTGCCTTCGTACAGGTTTAGGGCACCGTTATCATCCACTGTACCCAGGAAGCCGGTCTTGATGACACCCAGCGAGTTGACCAGGTCCAGGTACTTGGGAAAGATATTCTCCTTGGCATAGGCAATGGAGAACTTGGCGAACTCCAGCTCTTCATTGGCCATCTCCAGGAGTTTTTGCCTTTCCTCCTCAGTAAGTGGCTTGCTGAAGCCACCGGGCACGGCGGCCACTGGATGGATGGCCTTACCACAAATCATTTCCACCATCTTGGCGCCCATATGCCTCATTTTGATTACCTTGCGGCCCACGTCAGGCATCTTGCCGGCGATGCCGATGACATTACGAACCGAATAGTCAGCATCAGGGCCCATAATAAAATCAGCCCCGGCCAGGAAGTAGAAATGAAGAATATGCTCTTCCATATAGGCAACCGCGTTGGCTAGTTCCCGCAGCTTGCGGCCGGCCGCTGGCGGCTCAACACCGAATATAGCATCGCAAGTCTTGGCCGAGGCCAGATGGTGCGACATGGGGCAGACACCACAGATGCGGGTTGTGATCCGAGGCATCTCTTCTACCGGCCGGCCCATACAGAACTTTTCAAAGCCGCGTAATTCCAATATCTGGAATCTGGTATCGACAACATTACCCTGGTCATCAAGCTGAATAGTTACCCTGGCACCACCCTCAATCCTTGTAACCGGTTGGATAGTTATTGTTTTCACCCTATTTCCTCCTTTTCAGTTTATTAAACAGGTTAATTGCTACCTTCTTTTGGGTAGCGGGCGCAGGCGGCCGGAGCCAATGAACCGGTTAAAGGTAGCCATTCTGTCTTCTATCTCTTTGGGGTCAAGGCCAACAGAAGAGATGGCGCCCATCATATCGACCATGGGGTTGACTCCTTCCCGTATGGGACCAAAGCAACCGCGGCAGGGCATATATGCCTTGATACACCGTGGAACCTGCTCCTCAGCGCCGACACTGAGAGAATACTGGCAGCCGGCCCGTGTCGCCGGTCCCAGGCACAGAATCCCCTGCTCGTTCAGGCAGCGCATATTGTCATAGCGCCCGGGAGTGAATTCAGCGCTTTGCAAGGGCCTTCTTAGTGTCAGCTCTGTCTTCTTTTCCCTTTTAACCGGACAGACGTCGCAGACACTTCTCTCAGGCAGGTTGAAAGGCTTGCCCTCCAGGAGCGAAGTCAGTACCTCAACTATCAAGTCAGGCACCGGTGGACAGCCAGGCAAACTCAGGTCAACCTTGATGACCTCACCCACGGCATAGACGCGGTCGGTTAATGCCGGCAGGTCTTCAGTGGGGTTATCGGCCGGGTCAGTACTGGCCGTTTCACGATAATAGACATCACAGAGTTCACTAACTGGGTACATATTGGCCAGAGCTGGAAGTCCCCCGAAACAGGCGCAGGAACCGAGGGCGATGATTGTTTTGCATTTCTTTCTCATCTCCTCGGCCACTTCTCTGTTCTCTTCGTTGCGTATGCCGCCGGTAATGATGCCGACATCGGCTTCCGGAATCTCCATCTGGCTTTTTTCCCCGGTTTGGCCAAACAGCTTGTGGTCCATCAGCACCGGCATATGGACAAAGTCCAGTTGGGGCAACAAATCAAGTAGCGGCTCCCCAATATCCAGGATTGATACCTCGCAGCCACCACACACGGCAAACCACTCTTCAGCTACACGTGCCATATTTTTGACCTCCTTTTTATATTGGACTTCCTTCGACTACTACTTCCGTGACTACCCTTCTACTGAACAGGAAGTACCGGTTCTCCTCCCTAACTACCTGAACCTCAAAACCCTTGTTCCGATACTCCTGTTCTACCTTCTTCATCTCCTGCTCATCGTTATATGTTCCCCCGTCCCACATAAATTTTTTACCATCAAAGTTTCGTGCTAGCTCCATCAGAATTCCTCTTATCAGTTCTTGTAAGAACTAGGCCCCAATTTCCTTAGGTCTTCAACCATCTCGGTTACCACCTGAGCAAACCGCTTGCCCTCTGAAGCAGATACCCATTCCAGACGGAACCTTTCTTCTTCAAGGCCGAAGTCTTCCAGCATCAACTTAATGGCTTCTGCCCGCTTCTCTGCCGTCAGGTTACCGTCCTGGTAATGGCAGTCACCGGGGTGGCAGCCGCATATCATGACGCCGTCGGCACCCTTGGTCAGGGCATCCATCACCAGATTGGGGTGAACCATACCGGAACACATGACGCGGATGATGCGTATATTGGGCGGATACTGGATTCTGGAGACACCGGCCAAATCGGCGGCGGGATAGGAGCACCAGTTACAGCAAAAGCCGATGATTAATGGCTCGTAGGTTTCCTCTGTCTTTTCCTCGGTCTTCTCTTGGGTTATTTGTTCCGTCATCAGTCACCCCTTATCCTAGGCTAGTCCCAGCGCCGCCTCTACCATCTCTGATATCTGCTCAAGCCTAAAATTGTGAACCAGGATGCCCTTCTTGGGACAGGTTGCCATGCAGATCCCGCAACCATGGCACTTGACCGGGTCTGATTCTACTGTTTTCTTGATGGTGCCGTCCTTTATATACTCAATCAGGGTGATGGCACCAAAGGGACAGGGGTCAATACAGTAGGCGCAGCCATCACAGTTCTCATCCACTACCTGTGAGATGCAAGCTTCAAGTTGAATCTGAGGTTTGGAAAGGAGTGCCGAGGCCCTGGCGGCGGCGGCACTGGCCTGGGCAATGCTCTCATCAATCAGCTTGGGGCTGTGGGCCAGGCCACACAGGAAAATGCCATCAGTGGCGAAGTCCACCGGCCGCAGCTTGATATGCGCCTCCAGGAAGAAGTTATCCTCTGTCAGCGGTAGCTTTAGCTTCTGGGCCAGGTCTTTATTGTCTTCTCCAGGGACAACCCCAACCGAAAGCACCAAGAGGTCGGTACCTATATTTAGCTTGGCATCCAGGATGGGGTCGTGCAGCGAGACCTTGAGCCGCCCGTTCTCTGGTGAGACCTCGGGTTTCTCATCATCCTCATACCTCAAAAACCTGACCCCCTTTTCCAGGGCCCTGACATAATCGGTTTCATGAAGGCCGTAGGCCCGAACATCGCGGTAGAGGATAAATACATTGCTATCGGGGCTCTCTTCTTTTATTCTTATGGCGTTTTTAATCGCCTGAACACAGCACAGCCGGCTGCAGTAGGGCCGGTCATCATCGCGGGAA
>JAUXAE010000045.1 GCA_030620035.1 Dehalococcoidales bacterium | reverse complement strand
GGTTTTAACTCGGTCAGCAGAGGTTAGCCAGGTGAGATTAAAGGGCTGACTAAACCTGTAGCATATTCTGGGCAGTCTCTTCTGGACGGGGAGTTCGACTCTCCCCCGTCTCCACCAGAAAATTAAGGCCAGCCTAAAATGTTGGCCTTCTTGTTTTAGCCAGTGAAGGCAACCGTATCTCACGACTACCTCTCGGCCAAAATTCTGACGTTCTCCTTGCGCCGGGTAATCCCTTCTTTATCCAGCTGGGTTAGCAGGGGTATGCTGTACTTACGGCTAAAGCCAAAAAGCGAGTTCACCTGCTGGATGGAGATTGAGCCATTACGCTCCAGAAAACCTATTATCTCCTTTTTGATGGCCTCATAATGTTTGCTTTCCAACAGGATGCCGTCAGGCAGCTCCAGGAGCATATTCTGGCGGCACATGAAGCCAACTAGAGCCTCACTACCCGGTATCTGGGCCCATAATTCCTTCCTGGTGGGCGGGCTGGTGCCCCCCTTGCTAAAAAGGGTCAGTATCCTGGTAACCAGCTTCTCCTGTTCCGGGGATAGCCTTGGCCGGTGAGCGGACAGGGCGATAACATCCTCCCGGCGGACTATCCGCCCCGAGCCAGCCAGGGCGGTAACCAGCTCAGTAAAAACCTCTCTGGGCAGGGCTAGGCGGCTGTTAAGCTCGGCTAGAGACAGTCCCCTATTTAACGGGTGAAGTGAATGCTCTTTGGTCAAGACCTCTAGCATCGCCTCGGCCTGCTGCTGCCAGTAGTTTGTGTCAATGACATAGGAACCGGCGACGACCAGCCTATTCTGGCCCTTAAGCCGGCTAACGCCACTGGCTATCTCGGCTGACGAATAGCCGCTGGCCGAAAGCAGCTCCCTGCCAGTGACATAGCCGTTCTTCTCCAGTTCAGACAGGATTAACTCGGCCAGTTCAAGGCTGATTCTTCTCTCAAGGAAAGCCAGCACCTTGGCGCTATCTTTTAACCTGTGCCTACTGGCCAAGGGGTCAAGGACCACGCCGCCGCCGATGGTCTGGACCGGTGACTGCCTTCTTAAGATAAAGTGCTGGCCGATATAGGTGGCCACATCCTGACCCAAGCGGAGCTGGGCCAGCGCCGAGCCGGCGGCCGGGATGGTCTTGGTTCCCAGGAGTATCACCTTGCCCAACAGTTCCCGGGTCTCCAGGAAGACTACCAGCTCGGTATTACTCTTGAGGGGGCTATCTAACCGGGGCAACAGCCTTAGCTGGACATCAATAAGTCTAGTTGCCCGGGTCTCCTTCCCCCGGATAAAGATAATCTCACCACGCTCAATGTCTTCTTTCTTGGCCCCGACTAGGTTAAGGGCCACCCGGCTGCCTGGCTGGGCAACATCTACTCGCTGCTTATAGCTCTCAATAGAGCGCAGGTGGGCCGGCCGGTTCTTGGGTGAGATAGTCACCTCGTCACCAGATGAGAAGGAGCCACCGCTAAGCGTCCCGGTTACCACGGCACCACTGCCCTTCATGGTAAAGACCCTGTCTACGGGCAGGCGCGGCTTGCCAATGTCTCTCCTGGCGGTCACCTCAGCCACCAGCCGGCCAATAGCCTCTTTGAGCTCATCAAGGCCACGGCCGTCCTTGGTGCTGACCCTTATTATGGGGGCACCCCTTAAGCTGGAACTATCTATTCTGTGGCCTATATCCTTCTCAACCAGCTCCAGCCAGTCGGGGTCATCAATCAGGTCAACCTTGGTAAGAGCCACAATGCCATTTTTTATGCCCAGCAGGTCGATAATCTGGACATGCTCCTCCGTCTGGGGCATCCAGCCATCATCGGCGGCCACCACCAGCAGGGCGGCATCAATACCGCCCAGCCCCGGGATAACATTCCTGACGAAGTGTTTATGCCCGGGGACATCAACAATGCCCACTGTCTCCCCGGAGGCCAGCTCAAACCAGGCAAAACCGAGGTCAATGGTCATGCCCCGCCTCTTCTCTTCAGGCAGTCTATCGGGGTCTATTGCCGTCAGGGCGTAGACCAGGCTGGACTTACCGTGGTCAATATGCCCGGCGGTTCCGATGGTCAACATGGCTCTACTGCGCTTTAGCGAGCACCCCTTTGATTACGGCAACTAGGCTATCGTCCAGGGAGGGTATGACCGTCCGCACATCAATGAGGAACCGGTCATCCTGGGTGCGGCCCAGCACCGGTGGCGCCGCCAGACGCAGCCTGGCGGCGAAATCATCCAGCGGATACGGCGGCACGATGGCCACCAGCTTGGTAGGCAGGGTCTGGTCGGGTAGCGAGCCACCACCGACCATACTGGTGCCCTCAATGACCTCGGCGGCTATGCCAGCCTGGGTCAGTTTGTCGGCGATGGCTTCGGCCCGGGGTGTCAGCTCCTGAAGGCCATAGCCCATCATCCGCCACACCGGAATCTCACTTTCAGCTTCCTTCCTGAGATAATGGAGCAGGCTGGCCTCAAGGGCCCAGACAGTCATCTTATCAATGCGCACCGTTCTCAACAGCGGGTGGTTACGCAGCCTATCAAGATAGGGCTTTTTGCCCAGGATAACGCCTGATTGGGGGCCGCCCAGAAGCTTATCACCACTGAAACAGACGACATCAGCCCCGTCGGCCAGTGCCTCCTGGACGGTGGGCTCATGCTCCAGCCTAAAATCCTCACTAGCCAGTAGGGCTCCACTGCCCAGGTCATAGACCAGAGGCAAGTCATAGCTGGCCGCCAGGGCCTTCAGTTCTGAGGTGGCCACTGAGTGGCTGAAGCCCCTGATGACAAAATTGCTCTGATGAACCTTAAACAGCAGAGCCGTATCATCAGTGATAGCCTGCTCGTAGTCCTTAATGAATGTTTTGTTGGTTGCGCCCACCTCCACCAGGTGGACGCCGCTCTCTCGCATGATGTCGGGGATGCGGAAGCCGCCACCAATCTGGACCAGCTCCCCCCGTGAGACGATAACCTCCCTGTCCCGGGCCAGGGCAGTGAGAATAAGAAAGACGGCGGCGGCATTGTTGTTGACCACCAGAGAACTCTCGGCCCCGGTCAGCCGGCAGAGCATCTTTTCCAGTTCCGGCGCCCTGGTGCCCCGTTCCCCCGATGCCAGGTCATACTCCAGGGCGTGGTAGTGGCCGCCCAAACCGGCCAGGATAGCGGCCACCTGCCGGGACAAGGGCGCCCGGCCCAGGTTGGTATGCAGGATTACCCCGGTAGCGTTAATCACCGGGCTCAAGAAGGCGGGCCACTCAGAAGAGAGGTGCTGCTTTATCTGTTTAATTATCTCAGCCAGCGACGGGCAGGTGCCACCATTATGAAGCAACCGCCGGATACGAGCCAGCACCTCCTGGGCCGACCAGGTTACCAGAGCCCGTGAATATCTGTCTATTTCCGCCCGGAGCCCTTCGGCCACCAGCACCTTCTCCACCGAGGGCAGCCTTCTTAATTCTTTATTTGTTTCTTGGGCCATGTTACTCCCTGACTATTTACAGCAATATAATCTTACTCTGCGGCCTCTTGACCACCGTGCCCACAATGGCCGCCTCACTATGGCCGGCCCTTTTAAGCTCGGTGAGCATCTCATCAGCCACCTCCGGAGGGGCCGAGATCAGCAAGCCGCCCGAGGTCTGGGGGTCAAAGAGAATGTCCAGCAGCCAGCTAGTCACCTTACCGGCCAGCTCAAGCATATCCTGGCGGAATTCGCGGTTGGCGTACATGCCGGCCGGCAGCAGCCCCATACCGGCCCACCTATCGACACCGCCAATATAGGGCACCTTTTTGCTGTTGATTTCCAGGGCGACACCGCTGTTCTCGGCCATCTCACAGGCATGTCCAATGAGGCCAAAACCGCTAACATCGGTACAGGCATGGGCCCCCAGAGATACCATTATCTCTGATGCCTTATTGTTCAGGGTGACCATCTGCTGGGTAAGCTTAAGCAGGGTTTCGTCATCAAGCAGCCCCGCTTTTAGGGCCGTATTCAGAATGCCGGTGCCCAGTGGCTTGGTCAGGAGCAGCTTATCACCTACCCGGGCATCACTCTTGGTTATTATCTTCTGGGGATGAACGACGCCGGTAACCGAAAGGCCAAACTTTATCTCCTCATCCTTGACGCTATGGCCGCCGACCAGGGCCACCCCGGCCTCATCTAGCTTAGCCAGCGCCCCGGCCAGGATCTTCTTCAGGACAGCTATATCCAGGGTATCACCGGGGAAGCAGACAATATTCATGGCCGTAACCGGCTTGCCGCCCATTGCATAGACATCACTCAGCGAGTTGGCGGCGGCAATCATGCCGAAGCTATAGGGGTCATCGACTATGGGCGTGATGAAGTCAACCGTCTGGACGATGGCCAGGTCATCGGCCAGCCTATAGACGGCGGCATCATCTGCCTTCTTAAGGCCGACAATCAAATTGGGGTCACTGCTCAATTCCAAACCACAAAGTGCCTTATCCAGGTCACCCGGACCCAGTTTGGCCGCTCAGCCGGAGAAGCGAGAGTAGCCGGTTAGGCGGTTGGTCTCAGCCACTTAACTCACCCCCTTTGCCCAACTGATATAGCCACCAAAAAAATTGGCGGAGGGGGAGGGAATCGAACCCCCCGCGGCAATTATATCACCGCCAACGGATTTGAAGTCCGCGAGGCCCACCAGAGCCTTTCCGCCTCCGGCCAAGATTATAGCACAAAGAATAATCGACATAACAGGATAATGATAGCTAGAGAGTTTACCCGTTAAAACAGCCTAATAATAAACCTTCACCCCGATAAAAACAACAGCCGAACTATAGCCGTAATTTGGCGAAATAGGGCCAACGGCCAACTCTAAATGGCTAAAATAAAAGACCAGCCTGCTTAAAAGGCGACTACAAAAACTTGACCTACCGGGCAAAATATGCTAATATTTAATGGAAGTAAAGAAGGATATTTCCCTCCGATAAACTGAGCGAAAGGAGGTAGGCATAATGAAGGACAGGCAAGCTTTGTTATGTACTTGGTTCTTTCCCAAGGATGGCTCCTCGCTGGTAAAAGGTGGGGGAATCTAAAAAAGTATAACCAAGCCAGCGAGGAGCAACCGAAGGCCCCCAAGCTCCTCGTTAATTATATAAGGACTCCGAGTAATAAGGAGAAATCTGGTTTCTAATCAGGCGGGAGGAGTAGGGAGCGAAGCAGTCCCCCCAAAAACAAACAGGCTCCGGTAGGTTTCCGGGGCCTGTTTTTTGATATAAGACAGGCACGGCTACCCCTTAATAGAAACCGGCCTCACCGTAACCTCGTCACCTATCCGGGCACCAAGCAGCGAGCTGGCCGTGCCCCCCTTGAGGGCTATCTCCAGGTATCCGCTTGAGCCGACCACGGCCAGTAGGCCACTGCCGTCGGCATAGGTGCCGCTCAAACGGGAAATAAGCTGACCGCCGACCTCAACAGTGACCTCATCTGGTGTCGGCAGGTCATCACCCTTTATATCGGTAATCAGATTGCCAAAGTTGTCAATATGGAGGATGTGCCCCACCAGTGAGCCATCCGGCCTCTTATTCGGCCGGGACAGGGGCAGCATGGCCACCGAGGTTAGCCGCTGGCCAAACTCTATCGCCGGGAAGCCCATGGTGAGCGCCGCCGCCACCGGGGCAAAGATATCACGCCCGTGGAAGGTAGGACTGACCGGCGACCTAAAGAAGCGGCTATTGGTGATGGCCACCGTCTCTACCTCCCGGCTCAGGGTCACCTCAACCAGTCGGTCGCTACCGGCCAACCGGCCCGGCCCCGGGTCAACCCTATCTTCCAGATACGACTGAATAACATAACTCAAGACACCATTATCGGGGGCGACAAAGCAAGCCAGCGGTGTCCTCAGGATAATAGCCCGCCGCTGGCTACCCACTCCGGGGTCAACCACCACCATATGGACTGTCTTCTTGGGGAAGAACTGATAGGCCGTGCTCAAGACAAAGGCCGCCTGGGGGATATTCTGGGGGGCAACATTATGACAAATATCAACTATCCTGGCCTCGGGATTGATGTCAAGGATTACCCCCTTCATGGCCGCCACATAGGCGTCATTCAGACCAAAATCGGTGGTCAGGGTTATTAGGCCACTCATGCCACTTTCGCCTAAGACAATCAAACAATCCTGAGCATCAGTAGTGAGACGACAACAAACAAAACTACCAGAACAACAGTAAGCTGAAATAATGTTTTTTCCACGCCGCGCTTGGTGCGATAGACGGCATCGGGCTGGCCAAAGATACCCCCCAGCCCGCCGCCTCTAACCTGAAAGAGAACGGCCAGCATCAGGGTCACTGATAGCACTATCTGAGCCACAACTAGATAGACCTGCATCTTTATCCTTCCTCAAGTTTCTTCTTAAGCAATTCGGCGGCCAGATTGGGATTGGCCCGACCTCTGGTGGCCCGCATCACCTGCCCCACCAGAAACTTTACCGCCTGAGCCTTGCCCGCCTTATAATCGGCCACGGCTTGAGGGTTGGCCTGAAATACCTGTCGGGCCACCTCTTCAAGCTCATCGGTGTCTCTTATCTGGCTTAATCCTCGCTGCTTTATTATAGTGTCAGCGTCTTTTCCGGTTTTGAACATTTCCTCAAGCACCAATTTGGTACCAGCAATGTTGACAACATCTTGTGAGTTTGAAAGTAACACTTCTGTAAATCGTTCCGGACTGACCCTTTCTCTAAAGTTAACAATATCTATATTATTGGCATTTATTATCCGACTGACCTCACCCAGAAGCCAGTTGCTCACCTCTTTAGCCGCCCTGCCCGGTGGCAGCTTTTTATAGGCCTCAGTTTTCAAGGAGTCCTCAAAGTAACCAGCCATCTCCTTGGAGCTAGTGAGCAGGTTGGCATCATAGAGGGGTAGCCCATATTCTTTAATAAAGCGGTCACGCCTCTCCTCAGGCAGCTCGGGCAGCTTGGCCCTTATCTCGTCAACCCATTCATGCTCACGGGCCAGCGGCGGCAGGTCCGGCTCCGGGAAATAGCGGTAGTCGTGGGCATACTCCTTGGAGCGCTGGGAAACCGTCTTCCCTTTGTCCTCCAGCCAGCCCCGGGTCTCCTGGACGAGCCTCTTACCCTCGGCCACCGCCTGTCTCTGTCTCTTGGCCTCATATTCCAGCGCCCGGTAGACAGCCTTAAAACTGTTCATGTTCTTGACCTCAATCTTGGCCAGAGACTCTGGGCTACCCTGGGGGCGGATGCTGATATTGGCATCACACCGAAAACTACCCTCCTCCATATTGGCCGTGGACACACCCAGATAGCGCAATATACCGCGCAGCTTGATTAGGTACTGCCTGGCCTCCTCTGGAGAGCGCAGGCCGGGCTCGCCGACAATCTCCATCAACGGCACCCCGGAGCGGTTGACATCAACCAGGCTGTAGGACTGCCCCTCTGCTGAGGTGCGGTGCAACAGCTTGGCCACATCCTCCTCAAGGTGAACACGGGTTATGCCCGCCCTCTTTTTATTGCCGTCAACCTCGATATCCAGCCAGCCATGATGGCCTATGGGGGCATCATACTGCGAGATCTGGTAGCCCTTCATCAGGTCGGGGTAGGGGTAGTTCTTGCGGTCAAACTTGGTATCATCGGAGATGGTGCAGTGCAGGGCCAGGGCCGTCATGATGGTATAGGCCACCGCCTGCTTATTGATGGTGGGCAGGACACCGGGCATCCCCAGGCACACCGGGCAGACATGGGTGTTGGCCACGGTATTGGCATAATCAGTACTGCAGCGACAGAACATCTTGCTCCGGGTATTCAGCTGGGCGTGCACCTCCAGTCCGATGATGGTCTCAAAATCCATATTTTATCTTATCCCTGGCGGATAGCCCATTTAGTATAACAACAATACCAGTAGCTGACAAGGAAGCTATTTATCTACCTCACTCCCTTTAGGCTTTTTGGGTAACCCTCCCCCTTTTATCCCCCTCCCTTATCAAAGGGAGGGGGAATTGATTTTAAAAGAGGGGCTAGCGCCCCTCTTAAACACCCCGTTAGAACCTGCGTCTTCAAAGGAGAGGGGGAAAATATTAAAAAGAGGGGTTCCACCTCTTTTAAACACCCCCTTAAGCTTTTTCCTGTTATAGAAGATGGAGATTGGGGATATAGACCCCAGAGACGACCCGCTAAATCAGTCTCCTTCAAAGTGAGGGATTGGGGGCTACGCCCCCAAAAACAATTCTAGGGTGGGCGGGAAGAAAGAGGCTGCTAAATAGCCCTCAAAGGCTAGCCTTAATAAAAGACCTCATATATGTTATAATTTCTATGGCAAAGGTGGGGATATAGCTCAATAGGGAGAGCGCTGCGTTCGCATCGCAGAGGTCGGGGGTTCGAATCCCCCTATCTCCACCATATCTGCCCCTGTAGCTCAGAGGATAGAGCAACGGTTTC
>JAUXAE010000050.1 GCA_030620035.1 Dehalococcoidales bacterium | reverse complement strand
CGCACCGAGCCCGCAGCCGCGTTTCTAGGATTGGCAAAAAGGGGCAAACCCTGTCGGGCCCGCTCCTGGTTTAGCTTATTAAAGCTAGCTTTGGGCAGGAAGACCTCACCCCGCACCTCAAACCTGGGTGGTGCTTCCCTGGCTACGGAAAGCGGGATGCTTCTGATGGTCCTCAGGTTCTGGGTGATGTTTTCACCGTGGAAGCCGTCGCCACGGGTGGCCCCGGTGGTCAGTTGACCGTTAACATAGGTCAGGGCCACTGCCAGCCCGTCAATCTTGTGCTCAACGACAAATTGAACTTGCTGTCCCCCCAGCATCTTGGTGATTCGGCCGTGCCAGGCCAATAGCTCATCCTTGGAGAAGGCGTTGCCCAGGGACAACAAAGGGTGAGGGTGGGCTACTATACCGAAGGCCTCAACCGGGGCGGCGCCCACCCGCTGGGTCGGTGAGTCCGGGGCTACCAACTGGGGATATTGCTCCTCCAGCCGCTTTAACTCCCGCATTAGCTGGTCATATTGGGCATCACTAATCTCAGGGCTGTCCAGCACATAATAGCGGTAGTTGTGGTAGTTAATCAGCTTTCTTAATTCGGCTACTCTTTGTCTTGCTTTGGCCAAATCAGTCATCGGCAATCGTTCTAAGTATATCACAGCTAATAATCACGGCCAAGATAATATTCTTACCCCCTTCAGGCTTGCGTTGGGTAAGTGGCCTGGGGTAAACTGGAATTGGCAGTTGAAGGCTAGAAAGAACCCGCTTTGAGGAATCCAAGCTAGGCGGGCTACCGAGGCTGAGTATCAAAGCTGCTTTCTGGCGGGACTTGCTAAATTGAAAGGGGATTGAAACCGAATCTATATGAGTCTTCTTGAAATTATGGCGATAATAGTCTTCCCAGTATCCCTTAGCAGCTTTATGCTGGACGTCCAGCAAAGCCGAACGCCTTTGCCCTACAAAATTGGGATGTTTAGGAGCGAAGGATTTGGATGTCTTGTCTTTTTTTCATCATTACCTTTGATGATAGCATCTGGGATTGTTCTTGGAATGTATTCGTGGGTTCTGCTAGTTGCGCTTTTCGTAGGAACGGCATTCATTTTTCCGTTGCTTGGTCGCTATCTTGTGCTTAGGCTTTGGTCGTTTCCGTATGCACTGCTTGATAGGTGGGCAAGGAAAAGACTGGACGATGACCAGTAGCGCCAACTCACCGCTTCAGTGTATTCCTGTATGCTTGTTCGTGTCATGCTGCCTCCCTTCAGTAACACTATTTTTGAGGCAACCATACCACTTTCGGTAACTTTTATTATGAGGCAATTCACGGGTTTGCCTTCGGTAAGTGGCCTGGGGTAAACTGGGTTCTTGCCGTCGTCTTGTTTTTGGATTCTTTGAAAGGACTCTTAGATAGGCTATGGCTGAGATTGCCCCTTTCTGTGGTGTACGCTACAACGAGTCGCTGACTGGTGACCTGTCGGCGGTTATCTGCCCTCCCTATGATGTCATCAGTCCCCAGATGGAGCCGGAGCTCTACCGCCACAGTGAATATAACTTTATCCGAATAGAGCACGGCCGGCCGTTACTGCAGGATACCGCCTCAGATAATAGATACACCCGCTCAGCGGCCACCCTGGAGAGGTGGCTTAAAGAGGGCATTCTGATTGTTGATAAGGTGCCTGCCATATACCTCCACGACCACTATTTTGCTTATCAGGGCAAAAAATATAGACGCCGAGGCCTAGTTGTCCGTGTCCGGCTTGAGGAGTGGGACAGGATGGTCGTCCGCCCCCATGAAGGCACACTGGCCGGGCCCAAGGGCGACCGGATAAGCCTGCTGGGGGCGCTCAAGGCCAATACCAGCCCCATTATGGCCCTGTTTGAAGATAAAGAGAAGCAGGTCTCATCACTGCTGTTGGGGCAAGCCTCAAGCCCGCCTTTAATCAGCCTGGCGGCTAGTAATGGAGAGGGTCATCAAGTCTGGGCAATCACCGAGCCTGAGGTGATAGCTAGAATATGCCGTAGCTTTAGTGATAAGCCACTTTATATTGCCGATGGTCATCACCGCTACGAGAGTGCCCTGGTCTATCGGCGCCAGCGGCGGGCTCTGTCATCACCAATAGCCACCGATGAACCGCTAAATTTTGTCATGATGACACTGGTAGATTTTGCCGACCCCGGGCTTGTTATCCTGCCGCCCCACCGTCTGATTCGTGGCCTGTCTTCCTCGCGCCTGAATAGCCTGATGGACAAGCTAAACCTGTTTTTTGATATTAAGGAAATACCGTTAAGTACACCCAAAATCTGGCAGCGGATTGATGAATTGGTTACCGAGGCCGATAGAATCAGGCTGGTCCTCTTTGGTCTTGAAGCGGGGCAGCTTCTGGTGCTGACGCTGCGTGACCTTACCGCCGCCGGCCAGATGATGCCCTACTTTCACTCGGAAGTGTACAAGAGGTTAGATGTCAGTATTGTTGACCATGTCATATTAGAGGAGCTGTTGGGCTTGAGTAGTGGTGAGGAGGCTAGGATTACCTATAACTATGATCGGCAGGAGACAGTAAACAGGGTATTGGCCGGTGAATACCAGCTGGCCTTTATACTAAAACCGGTCACGGCCGGGGTGATTAAGGCCATTGCCGATGCTGGCGACCGTATGCCCCGCAAATCAACCTACTTCTACCCTAAAGTGCCTTCGGGGCTGGTCTTCTATCGACTGGTATAGCCAGCTAGCTGGCGTCGGCGATGATATCCAGAAAGTAGCGATGTAGCCTCAGGTCATTACTCAGCTCGGGATGAAAGGCAGTGGCCAGCAGCCTTCCCTGCCTGGCGGCGACAATGGTGCCACTGGGCAGTTTGGCCAGGATTTCTACCGGCGGCCCGGCGCTCTCAATGATGGGGGCCCGGATGAAGACAGCCGGAAAGGGCTTATCACCTAGGGCTGGTATCGGCAGTTTAACCTCAAAGCTGTCTATCTGCCGGCCGAAGGCATTGCGCCTTACCGCCATATCCATAACGGCCA
The DNA here is from genome assembly GCA_030620035.1 of Dehalococcoidales bacterium. Classification (GTDB taxonomy): domain Bacteria; phylum Chloroflexota; class Dehalococcoidia; order Dehalococcoidales; family JAUXAE01; genus JAUXAE01. Next base: position 4,964 of record JAUXAE010000050.1, on the reverse strand, counting down.
GAGCCTCCAGACTGGAATTATTGGAAATCTTCTTGGCCAGACAGACCATCCCGGCGCAGGTGCCCAGTATAGGGAAACCAGCCTGGGCCAGCTTCTTTATTGGTTTGAGCAGCCTAAAGCTGTGGATCAGGTTTAATATGGTGGTGCTTTCCCCGCCGGGGATGATAAGCCCGTCCAGGCCCTTAAGTTCATCGGGCCGACGAACCGCTAGCGCCTCGGTGCCCAGCTTTTTAACGAGCTTGATATGCTCTATAAAGGCCCCCTGCAGGGCCAAAACCCCGATTCTCATTGGCTTAACCTGATATTGGGCGCTGTATTTTAGAGTTTTACCAGCTTGGCGGTTTGGACATCGGGCAGGGCCAGTATTTGCTGTCTCTGCTCCTCGTTTACGGGTTCATCCAGGGCCAGTATCATCAGTGCCTGCCCCCTGGGCTTTAAGCGGCTCAGGTGCATGTAGCTGATGTTTATATCGGCGTCACCGGTTATTTTACCTACGGCGCCGATAAGCCCGGGGCGTTCACGGTGGTCGCTGAACAGGAAGTAGCCGCCGGTGGGCACAATATCAATCCAGTAGTTATTAATCCTAACTATGTGAGTCTCAGCGCGCATTACGGTAGCGGCCACAGTAGTTGTGCCTGTATCACTGGTGGCCTCCACGGTAATCAGGTTGGCATAATTTTCACAGGTGGGCACCTTCTGTTCGGCTACGGTGATGCCTCGCTGACAGGCCACAAGATTGGCATTGACTAGGTTGACCCTTTCCTCGCTTATCTGTTCAAGTAGGCCCCCCAGAACAATGGCCTTGAGGGCGGTAGTGTCATAATTGGAGATGTCACCTTCGTATTTAATCTTGACGCTCCTCATCTGTCCCTCGGCTAGCTGGCTGACCAACCGGCCCAGGGTAGCGGCCACCTTGATGAAAGGGGCCAGCACGGGCAGGCTTTCTGCCGAGATGAAGGGGGCATTGACCGCGTATCTGGCCGGCTGCCCCTTAAAGACATCAATAACCTGCCTGGCTACATCTACGGAGGCAAAGGTCTGGGCCTCAGTGGTCGAGGCGCCCAGATGGGGGGTAACGATGATGCCGTCACTTTCAAAGAGGATACTCTCAGTCACTGGTTCCTTGACGAAGACATCAACGGCGGCGCCGGCCAGCCTCCTCTCCTTTACCGCCTTGGCCAGCGCCTTCTCATCAATTTGGCCACCCCGGGCCGTGTTAATGATGCGGGCGGTCGGCTTGACCATGGCCAGTTCCTTAGCGCCGATCATTACCTTGGTTTGAGCCGTCAGGGGCACGTGAAGGCTGATAAAGTCTGATTCCTTAAGCAGCTTCTCCAGGGAGACAAGCTCAACCTGCAGGTTACGGGCACGGTCAATGGAGATGAAGGGGTCATAGGCAATAACCTGCATCTCCAGGCCGTGGGCACGTTTGGCCACCTCGGAGCCTATATTGCCCAGGCCAATAATACCCAGCGTTTTATCCTTTATCTCGCTGCCCATGAATTCCGAGCGTTTCCAGACGCCGGATTTGAGACTGGCATGGGCGTTGGGAATGTGACGGGCCAGGGAGAAGATGAGGGCTATGGTGTGCTCGGCCGCTGAGATGGTGTTGCCGGTAGGGGCATTGACCACAACGATGCCGCGCTTGGTGGCCGCTTCTATATCAATGTTGTCCACGCCGACACCGGCCCGGCCGATGACCTGCAGTTTGTGGCCGGCCTCTATCACCCCGGCGGTAACCTGGGTTTGGCTGCGTACCAGAAGTGCCTCGTAGTCACCGATAACGGCCAGTAACTCCTCGGGTTCTAAGCCCACCTTGACATCTACCTGGGTATATTCACGCAGGATATCTAAACCCTTTTCCGAGAGGGACTCAGCAACCAAGACCTTTTTCATGCTAACCACTCCTAAACCCGGCCTGGGGCAGGGCCACTTTTAAGGCCGCCATTACTGCGGCGATATCATCCTCGTTCACCCAGCCCAGGTGGCCGATGCGAAAAATCTTGCCGTCCAGGCTCTGCTGCCCGCCGCCGAGCACAATCTGGTGCTCTTCTCTTAGGATTTTAACCAGCTTCTTGGTATCAAGTCCGTTTGAGGCGGCTACCGAGGTAACTGTGTTGGAGGCGTGGCCTTCCCGGGCAAAGAGGGACAGCCCCAGTGCCTTTATACCATCGCGGGTCATCTGGGCGATTCGGGCATGCCGGGCGATGATGCTGGCCAGGCCTTCACTTAGCATCATATCCAGGGCCATGGACAGGGCAAACACCACTGATATAGTCGGCGTCCAGGGTGTCTGCCCCTTCTCCAAGTAGCTCTTGGCCTTGGCAAAGTCCCAGTAGAAGCGGGGCATTTTGGCTTCCTCATTGGCCTGCCAGGCCTGCTGGCTGACGGCTACCATAGCCAGCCCCGGTGGTACCATCCACCCCTTCTGGGAGCCACTGATAGTGACATCGCAGTGCCAGTCATCTACTGGCAGCTCAATGGAGCCCAGACTGCTGATAGCATCAACCAGCAGCAGTTTATCAAATTCCTTGACCACTCTGCTGATGGCGCCAAGGTCATTGGTGACGCCGGTGGAGGTTTCATTATGGGTGACCAGCACCGCCTTGATTTTGGGCTCGGCCTTGAGAGCCTGCCTGATGGCCGAGACATCGGCCGCCTGGCCCCACTCAAAGCGCAGGGGAATAACTCTGACACCAAAACTTTGGGCGATGGCGGCAAAGCGCTCACCAAAGACGCCGGTGGAGATGGCTAGGACCACATCCCCCGGAGACAGGGTATTAACTACCGCCGCCTCCAGGCCGCCCGTCCCCGAAGCGGTGAGCAGAAAAAGGTCGTTTCTGGTCTGGAATAACTGCTTTAGTTTATCGGTCACCTCACTTAGGATTCGGGCAAACTCCGGGCCACGATGATTTATCATCTGTCGGCTCATTTCCTTTAGAACTTCATCGGGGCAGGGCGTTGGTCCCGGGATGCGTAGATTCTGCATGACTGGCTCCTCTTTTTAATGGTTTATTATAGCTGAAATGATGGTTTTAGAAAAGAGATTTTACTCTTTTTTATCGGTGTCAATGGCTTTTGCAAAGCGGCGCTTACTAATTCATATTACAATCATCATCCAATCATTTGTACCCAACGGCGCGGTCCTACCTTAATTATGCTGCCTACCCTGATATTACTATTTGTCTCATAAATTGTCTTGCCATCTATACGAACAGACTCTTGTGCTATAAGACGCTTGGCATCACTACGGCTTTTAGCTAGACCTATCTCGCATAACAGCAGAGGAACAGATACACACCATTCAGTAGTCTCATCAGGACTGCCGACTTCTCTAATTCCAGCCAGAAATCCGTCCTCTGTCATTTTGCGGCCTTTTATTTTTTGTAGCAATTCTTCAGTTATATTTACTTGTCGTATCTCATCGGGCATCTCTTTATTCTGCACGACTCTAGTAAAATGCTCCTCAGCTTGGCTGACTTCTTTCTGGCTGTAGAGCTGGACTATGATTTCCCGGGCCAGCCGCTTTTTGAGCTCCATCGGGTTAACGGTATCATGTTCTAATGCTTGCCTGAATTCCGCTAGCTCCTGGTCGGAAACATCGGTCACCAGTTCAAAGTACTGCATTATCAGGCTGTCCGGGATGGACATTACCTTGCCGTATATCTCCTCAGGCGGTTCGGCAACACCGATATAGTTGCCCAGACTCTTACTCACCTTTTGCTGGCCGTCGGTGCCGGCGAGAATAGGCACCAAGAAGAGCTGCTGGGGGTGCTGGCCGACCATTGATTGGAGCTCCCTGCCCATCAGCAGGTTGAACTTCTGGTCGGTGCCGCCAAATTCAACATCGGCCTGGATGGCTACTGAGTCGTAGGCCTGGAGCAGGGGGTAGAGAAATTCGGTCATGGTAATGGGCTGGCCGGCGCGGTATCTTTTGCTGAAGTCGTCCCGGGCTAGCAGCTGGGCGATGGTAAACTTGCTGGTAAGCTGGATAACATCGCCGAGGGTAAACTTGTCATACCACTCACTCTGCCACCTGACCTCGGTCTTTCCTTTGTTAACTATCTTGAAGAACTGCTTCAGGTAGGTTTCGGCGTTGGCCTTAACCTGTTCGGCCGACAGCATGGGCCGGGTGACCGAGGCACCGCTGGGGTCGCCAATCCGGCCGGTCCAGTCGCCAACAATGAGGATTACCTGATGGCCCATTTCCTGAAACTGGCGCAGCTTCTTTAGGGCGACCATGTGCCCCAGGTGGATATCGGGGAAGCTGGGGTCAAAGCCCTCCTTAAGACGCAGTTTTCTGCCCGAACGCAACAGTTTGGCCAGCTCGGCCTCAACGATGACTTCGGCCACTCCGCACCGCATTAGCCGTTTAATATCATGGTCTGAGATGGCCCTTTTAGCGGTAGACATCTATTCCCTGCCTCGTCTGTTTAGTATATCCCTTGCCCTTTTAATATCATCTGCTATCTGCTTCTTTAGTTTGTCAACGGTCCTAAACTGTATCTCACTACGCAGTCGCTCTATTATATCAATTTTTAGCTCAGAACCATAGAGGTTGCCCTGATAGTCCACGATATAAACCTCGACGACGCGCTGACCACTGCCAAAGGTAGGCCGGGTGCCGATATTGGTCACTGCCGGGTGGGTCTGCTCACCGATATAGGCCCGGCTGGCGTAAACACCATCGGCTGGCAGCGCCTGTTTAGGACTGATATCTAGGTTGGCCGTGGGGAAGCCCAGGACTACACCCCGGCTTTTGCCGGTGATGACGCATCCCTCAAGGCGGAAGTAACGGCCGGTCATAGCGCGCACCCTTTTCGTGTCACCACAGGCCAAGGCATTTCTGATGGCGGTGCTGCTTACTACCTCACCGTTTATGGCCACTGGTGGCACAACTGTTACGCTGAAATCCAGGTGTCTGCCCAACCTGTCCAGGGTGTCGGCGTTGCCCTCCCTGTTTC
>JAUXAE010000032.1 GCA_030620035.1 Dehalococcoidales bacterium | reverse complement strand
GTCGCCATAGCCGACCACGGCACTATTGAAGGTGCCCTAAAACTTAAGGCCATGGCCCCCTTTAAGGTGATAATAGCCGAGGAGGTACTGACCCCAAATGGGGAAATTATGGGTATGTTCTTAAGTGAGACCATAGCCAGTGGCCTTTCTGCTATCGAGGTGATAGCTAGAATCAGGGGCCAGGGTGGCCTGGTATGTATCCCCCACCCCTTTGATGTCTTGAGAGGCTCAGCCCTTGATGGTAAGATAATAGAAAAACTGGCCGCCCAGAACCAGATTGACCTACTGGAGGTGATAAACTCACGAAGTATTTTGCTGCGCTCCGTAGACCACGCCCGGGCCTTTGCCCTAAAATATAATATCGCCCAGAGCGCCGGCAGTGATGCCCACACCCTTCCCGAAATAGGTAACGCCTATGTAGAGATGCCCGATTTTAACGGCCGGGATGACTTCCTCTGGGCCATCGCCAAGGGCAAGGTCTGTGGCCATAGGAGCAGCCCCTTGGTTCATTTCCGTAGCTTGGCCCAAAAGCTAAAAAAACAATACCTGTAGGTGACCTATGTATCAAATTGGCTGGTTTTCCAGCGGCCGGGACAAGGCCGCCAGGGACCTCCTTGAAGCCGTGCAAAACAGCATCAGGCAGGGTGAAATTACAGCCGAGATAGCCTCTGTCTTCTTGAGTCGTGAACCGGGCGAATCTGCCGAGAGCGACCTGTTTATCAGACTGGTTGAGAGCTATAATATTCCCCTGGTCTGCTTTTCCTATCAAGGGTTTAAGGCGGATAAAAATAACACCACTGACCATCAGGGAGGCAGCCTCCCTCAGTGGCGGCTTGACTATGACCGAGAGGTTATGGCCCGCCTACGGGGTTTTAGCCCCGACCTTTGTGTTCTGGCCGGCTATATGCTGATTGTGGGCCCGGAGATGTGCTCAAGATACAATATGCTCAACCTGCACCCGGCGGCCCCGGGAGGCCCGACCGGAACCTGGCAGGAGGTGGTCTGGCAACTAATTGAAAAGGGGACTGAGGAGACCGGGGCCATGATGCATCTGGTAACCCCGGAACTGGACAAGGGGCCGGTGGTAAGCTACTGCACCTTCCCCATCAGGGGCGAACCCTTTGATAGTTACTGGCAGCAGATAAAAGGCAAGCCCCTTGAAGAGGTTAAAAGAGAGCAAAGCGAAAAAAACTCCCTATTTAAGCTCATCAGAAAGCATGGGCTGGCCCGAGAGTTCCCGCTGATAATTGCCACCCTCAAGGCCTTCAGCCAGGGCGGGGTTAAGATAACTAATGGCCGAGTTGTTGACGCCGAGGACAGGCCAATAAGCGGCTATAACCTGACCGATGAGATAAACTCATATATTAAGGAAGGCTGAAGGGGGTGAGGTAGATAGACAATCTCATCTGTTTTGACCTTGAAGGGCCGCTGTCACCCCAGGACAATGCCTATGATTTGATGAAGCTCTTCCCCAACGGCGACAGGGTCTTTGAGGTCATCAGCCGTTATGATGACCTGCTGACGCTGGAAGAAAGGCAGGACTATGAGCCCGGGGACACCCTGGCCCTGATAGTACCCTTTCTGTTACTGCATAACATTACCGAAAATAACATCGCCACGCTGGCCACCAAGGCCACTCTAACCGGTGGTGCCGCCGAGCTTGTCTCCTGGCTCAAGTCACGTGACTGGCAGGTATTCTGCATCACCACCACCTATCAGCAATATGCCGGCCGTATTACCCAAAAACTGGCTATTCAAGCCCAGAATGTTGCCTGTACACCCTTCCCCCTGGATAAACTCCGTCTATCATTATGTAAAGAAGACGCCGCCCTGCTGAAGCAGGCCGAGCAGGATATACTGGCAATGAAGCCTTTTTCTGATGATGACCGCATCAAGCAAAAGCTAGATGATTTCTTCTTTAAGAAGCTGCCTGACACCGAGTTGGGCAGGCTGATAAGGCAGGTCAGGCCGGTCGGCGGGCGGCGCAAGGTAGCCGCCTTAGAGGAATTTGCCGCTAGATACCGTCAGCCGTTATCTCAATGGGTAGTGGTCGGCGACAGCATCACCGATTTCAGAATGCTCCAGGCGGTAGATAGGGCCGGCGGGCTGGCTATTGCCTTTAATGCCAACCGCTATGCCCTGCCCTACGCCACGATGAGCCTGGCATCAACACACATAAGCGACCTGACCGAGGTGCTTAAGCTATGGCCGGAGGGTGGCCGCAGTGGTCTTGAAGCCGCCGTAAAGTCCAGGGAGAAAGCCGGTGGTGAGGATAACCAGGGCTACTTCCACTGGCTATCAGGCAGAGAAGACATTGATGGGGTCATTGAGATTCATAAGAGAATAAGACAGCTGGTCAGGGAGGAAGCGGGCAAGCTGGGGTGAGTCTACCTAAAAGGAGACGCAAAACAGGGAATTTTAGAGGGGGTACTGCCTCTCTAAAGAAACTAACTTCCCCCTTCCCTTTATCAAGGGAAAGGGGGATAAAGGGGGATAGGGTTCAAATGAGCCGTATTGAAGTAGTTGGCCTGGGAGCACTGAATATTGACCATATGTATCGGGTAGAGCGGCTACTAGATGACGGCGAGGCAACGGTTAAGGAAGCCCAATCGTTCCCCGGCGGCTCGGCAGCCAATACTGTCTATGGCTTGGCCAGGCTCGGCATTAGAACTGGTTTTATCGGCGCTGTTGGCGATGATGCCGAGGGCAGTCTACTCCTCCAGGATTTTCAAAGGGTCGGCGTAGATAGCAGCCAAATCAGGGAAAAACCGGGGGCCAGGACCGGCGCCGTATTCTGCCTCAGTGACCCCGCCGGCCAGCGCTCCCTCTATGTTATGCCCGGGGCCAATAACCTGTTAACCAATGATGACCTGGATGTGGCCTATGTAAATCAGGCAGGCTTGATTCACCTCTCTTCCTTTGTTCACGACCGTCAGTTTAGGATGCTGCTGGAGCTTATAACCAGGCTAGAACCATCAACCAGGCTAAGCTTTGCCCCTGGCGCCCTATATGCCACCAGGGGACTAACAGCCCTATCTCCAATATTAGCCCGGACCCATATCCTCTTTATCAACGAGGGTGAGATAGGGCAATTGACCGATAAGGATTTCAAGGCGGGGGCTGAAACCTGCCTTGAGCAAGGCTGTCATATCGTAGCCATTACCCTAGGCCGGGGCAAGAGGCTGGACAAAGGAGGCAAGAAGGTTACCGCCATTGCCTACATCAGGGATGCCGATAGTGAACATCTTATTGAACCGGCCAGCCGAAAGCGGCTGGCCACTACAGAGGCCACCGGTGCCGGTGATGCCTTTGTCGCCGGCTTTCTCTACGGCCTGCTCAAGGGGAAGGCCCTTGATGAATGCGGCCGATTGGGTGATATTGTAGCCCAGTTCTCAATTAGCAAAATAGGGGCCAGGCAGGGCCTGCCCACTGCCACCGAACTGGCTCAGCGTTACCGACAGCTTTACGCCGGTAGTCTATAGCTATTTCTTGGCCAACTCCTCTGGCGGTTTGCGCAGAATCTCGTCCACGATACCATACTCCACTGCCTGCTCCGGGTTGAGGTAGAAGTCACGGTCGGTATCATGGGTTATCTTCTCCTTGGTCTGGCCGGTGTGCTTGACCAGAATGCTGCGGATTATGTCCTGCAGCCGCATAATCTCGCGGGCGGCAATCTCAATATCAGCCGCCTGTCCCTGGGCACCGCCTACCGCCTGGTGCATGTGTATAGTAGCGCTGGGCAGGGCATAGCGCTTACCCTTGGCCCCGGCACAAAGCAGCAGTGTCCCCATACTGGCGGCCAGCCCGACACAGATTGTTGATACATCAGGACGGATAAGCTGCATGGTGTCGTAAATAGCCAGACCGGCACTGATAACACCCCCGGGGCAGAGAATATAGAGGCTTATGTCCTTGTCCGGGTCTTCTCGCTCCAGATAGAGAAGCTGGGCGATGATAACATTGGCCACCTGGTCATTAATGGGCGTGCCCAGCATGACAATGCGCTCTTTTAGCAGCAGTGAATATATGTCAAAAGCCCTCTCGCCCCTGGCGCCGCTTTCAATTACCATGGGAATAACATTCCTTGCTAGCTTGTTCATTTGGCCTCCTTTTGTTTCTTCTTTATTTGTTTCTTCTTTATTTTCTTGGCGGAACCTCTGGCTATTTCCGCTAGTCTCTCAATGGTCTTTCGCGTCAGTAGTAGCTGCCTGATGTGCTCACGATTCTCCGGGGTATCCAGGTTTTTCTGTTGCTCTTCCTTATCCTCAGCGGCACCTTCTGTGAGCCGCTCAATATGTTTGTCAACCTCTTGGTCACTAACCTCAATCTTCTCCTCAACAGCAATCTGGCCCAGCACCAGAGACTGGGTAACCCTCTCGGTGGCCGATGGCCGGTACTCCTCCCGCAGCTTCTCCACAGGTGTCTGGATAAGCCTCTCCCGGAACTCCTCCGGGCTGCGGGCGGCCATCTGCCATCGCTGTACCTGCTGGCCAGCCATGCGGTCAACCTCCATATCCACCAGGACTGGCGGGTACTCTACCCGGCTCATCTTGGTGGCCGCCTCAATCACCCTGTCCTCAAAGTCCTGCCTGGCCTTGTCTTCGGCCCTCTGTTTTAAATTGGCCGAGACCTGCTGCCGCAGGGCTTCCAGCGTTTCAAATTCCGGGTTAACTCCCTTGGCAAATTCATCATCCAGCTCGGGCAGCTTCTCTTCCTTGACCTCAAAAACCTTAACCCTAAACGAGGCCTCTTTTCCGGACAACTCGCTTCTACCGTAGCCATCAGGAAACTTGAGGCTGAACTGCCTCTCCTCATCCCTCTTCATTCCCAGCAGCTTTTGGGCAAAGCCTGGTGCCGGGTAGTTGGCATCCTGGCGCACCGGATACTGGGCCCCGTGCTGATTTATAAAGGTTTTGCCATCAGCACTGCCTTCAACATCAATAACCACCAGGTCATTAAGCTGCACCGGACGCTCTACCGGCTCCCAGGTAGCCCGCTGATGGCGCAGCTGGTCTATTATAGCATTAACATCAGTCTCTTTTAACCTCACCGGCTTGGGTTTATCCTTAATACTGTGATAGTCACCCAGCTCCACACTGGGCGGCAGCGGCACCGTCGCCTTGAATACTAGCGGCTCAGTTTTGGTTACCTCAACAGTGGGCCGGGCAAACGCCTGAATCTCCTGTTCCTTTAGGGCATCCTCGCAGGCCTGGGGTAGCAGGTCGCTTAAGGCATCATCAAGGAGTTTATCCCTGCCGATATGGTGTTCCAGTACCGCCCGCGGTGCCCTGCCCTTGCGAAAGCCGGGAATGTCAGCTTTCTTGACCAGACGGTGGTAAGACCTCTCCAGGGACGCCTCTAGCTCGGCCGGTGTCATCTCAATGGTTAATAATGCCTGGCTGTTCTCTATCTTCTTCTCAATTACCTTCATTGACCCCTTTAGTCCGTCTCCTTTTCCAGGCACAGGTGCAGTTCCGCCAGCTGCTCTTCGGTGACCGGTGACGGGGCGTCAAACAGCACATCAACCGCATTCTGGTTCTTGGGAAAGGGGATTACCTCGCGGATGGTCTCCTCCCCCGATAGTATCATGACAATGCGGTCAATACCCGGGGCAACACCGCCGTGGGGTGGAGCACCATAGTCAAAGGCCTCAAGCAGATGGCCAAAGCGCTCCTTAACCTCCTCATCACTGTAGCCCAGCAGCCGGAAAACCTTCCTCTGAAGCCGGCTGGTATGGATCCTGATACTGCCCCCGGCAATCTCATAGCCATTACAGACCATATCATAGTGGCGGCTGCGCACCCTCCCCGGAGCGGTATCCAGCAGGGGCACATCCTCGTCCCGGGGTGCGGTGAAGGGATGGTGCATCACCTCCCAGTGCCCCAGGTCCTCATTCCAGGCAAACAGGGGGAAATCGGTAATGAAGGCAAAGGCAAGCTGGTCGGCCGGTGCCAGCTTAAGCCGCCGCCCCATCTCCTGGCGCAGTTCAGCCAGCACCGGGCTAACTATTTCCTCTTTCCCGGCAACGATAAGCATTAGGTCACCAGCTTTGGCGCCCAATCGCTGGGCCATTTCCCTAACCTGGTCTAGGGTCAGGAACTTGGCCGCCACCGATTTAATCATGGCCATGGTTAAACCATCTAAATTACCAGCTGATGTGCCCAGTGACATCGTTACCAAGCCGGCGGCACCAAGGCTCTTGGCTAGCTGGTTCAGCTCGTCAAGCTGGCCCTTGGTATAACCGCCACAACCCGGAGCGCAGATGCCCTTTACCCGGCCGCCCTGGGATATGGCCGAACTGAAGATGGTAAAACCGGACTGGGCAACAGTGTGGGACAGGTCGCCTATTTCCAGTCCGAAGCGTAAATCAGGCTTGTCCGTGCCGTAACGCTCCATGGCCTGAGCAAAGGTCAGCCTGGGGAAGGGCTTGTTAATTCCCGTCTCCGGTTTGACCGCCTCAACCAGACCGGTAAAGAGCTCCTCAAGCAGGTTTAGTATATCCTCTTCATCAACAAAGCTCATCTCCAGGTCAAGCTGGGTGAACTCAGGCTGGCGATCGGCACGGGTGTCCTCATCACGAAAGCACCTGGCTATCTGGTAATACTTCTCAACGCCAGCCACCATCAATAGCTGTTTCAGCTGCTGTGGTGACTGGGGCAGGGCATAGAATTTGCCGGGAGAGAGGCGGCTGGGTACCAGGTAGTCTCGGGCCCCCTCGGGGGTACTCTTGATTAGTATCGGCGTCTCCACCTCAATAAACCCCCTGGCATCCAGGAAATCACGGATAAACTTGACCACCCGGTGCCTTAATATCAGATTCTCCTTCATTCGAGGCCGCCGCAGGTCTAAATAGCGATACTTGAGACGCAGCCCCTCCTCAACCTCCACCTCATCATTGATATAAAAGGGTGGTGTCTTTGATGGGTTGAGAATCTGGGCATCATCGGCGATAACCTCAACATAACCGGTGGCCAGTTTGGGATTCTCGGTTCCTGGAGGGCGCCGGGCAACCTCCCCACTGGCCCTGACCACATATTCGTTGCGCAGCTTGCTGGCCACCTCGTGGCATGGCCGTGACTTCTCCGGATTGAAGACCACCTGGGCGATGCCCTGCCTATCCCGAAGGTCAATAAATATCAGTCCGCCGTGGTCACGGCGGCGGTTGACCCAGCCGGCCAGGGTTACCCTAGTGCCAACATGGCTCTCGTTTAACTCACCACAACTGTGACTCTTGAGCAAGAGTGTCTCCTAATCTAGAAATGCCCCGATTTTGGGCTGATTATAGCCTATAGCCAGGCATTCTTCAAACTGGCAGTACTTTGAGCAAAGCCCCTTTTTCGATGAGACCTAGCCCGGTTTTACCTCGTATGAGCCCAGTATGAAGTCCAGGTCATCCTGTAGAGCGGCCACTTTGTCCTGAGGGAAGAGACTACTATTAATATCAATCATTACCTTGGTCTCGCCTCTGGCCGAACCGATAATATGCAGCCTGATGCCCTCTTCGGCCGGCTTACCCGGCCCAGTCCGAAGCTTGAAGGTCAGTGTCCCCCGAGAGATAAAAGATGAGGTGTCGCTGGGCAGGGTGTAGGTCTCCATCTTGGCCTCATCCTCAGAGGCCCCCTGCTTTACGATAAGGTCTTTAAGCTCGTCAAAAAGAAGCTCTGGCTTTACATTCTGGTATGTTTTTCTAATCTGCACTGGCACCTCCACTGCCGGCTAGAAGCCACTGCTTCTGGTAGTCGGCGATGATATTTTTATTCCTTACTATGGCGTACTCTATGCCATAGTCTCGCCTTAATCTAAAGGGCACACAGCAACAGGTACAGCAATTACAGATAGCATAGAATAGCCCCTGACAGTGCATAATAGTATGCATCATCCCCTGATGATGGCACTGCCGCACAATCTCCTTGGCCTCATCTTTAGAAACCTGGTGAAAATTGTGGCCATTTAACCCGGAATACACCTCCTGGCCGGCACCGACGACTATCTCGCTCAAAATCGGCCGGTGGCAATTGCCAAATACCTGGCGGCAGCTACAGGGGGCCAGGGCCACGTTGTCTGAGGCATCAATTATCCCCTCGGCCTCTTCCAGGGTGAGCAGGTAGCCACCATGCTGGTTGGCGGCGTATTGATTAGCCAGCCACCTTACCAGCCTGCCTATTAGCGGAATCCTGGTGAGTTTGGCCAGGGCCATGTATGCCTTGAGGAATTTGTGCTGGTAGCGCCCGTAAAAGGGTAAAACATGGTGCATATCTACTCCGCTCCGCAGATTTAAGGACTCAACTTCAGGTAGACCTTCCAAGCTTGACGGCTCAGCTAGTCATAGGCTATACTACTTATGTCCTATAACTTTAGATATAGTCTAATAACAATTTAGAAAGATATCGATAACTAACCCCAGACCTACTGAAGTACCAGCTGCATTATACCAGAAACAAGGATTTTTATGAAGATAGCTATCAGCGGCAAGGGTGGTGTCGGCAAGACGCTACTGGCATCGCTTCTGGCCAGGGCCTTTGCTAGGTCCGGGTATTCCGTCATCGCCATAGATGCTGACCCCGATGCCAATCTGGCGGCCACAATGGGTTTCCCCGATGCTGAAAAGGTAGTCCCGATATCGGAAATGAAGGAGCTTATTGCCCAGAGGACAGAAACACGGCCCGGTGAGGCCGGCCTCTTCTTCAAGCTGAACCCAAGGGTTGACGACCTGCCCGAAAGGTATTCCTTGAAACATGACGGCATTAGGCTGCTGGTGATGGGGCTGATGAAGAGGGGCGGCAGTGGCTGTTACTGCCCGGAGAATGCCCTGCTGGCCGCCCTGCTGGCCCATCTGCTCATCGCCAGAGACGAGGTGGTTATTCTGGATATGGCGGCCGGTATCGAGCATCTTAGCCGGGGCACGGCCAGGTCAGTGGATAAACTGATTATCGTCGTCGAACCGGGCCGGGCCAGTATTGAGACCGCCTATAGAATAGCTGGACTGGCCAAGGATATCGGCCTGGAGAATGTAGCCCTGGTGGCTAACAAGATACGCAGTGAGCAAGAGAGGGAATATATAACCAATAGATTAAAGGGCTATCAGTTTCTGGGTTTCATTCCCTATGACCCGGCATTAGTGGCCGCCGACATTGGCGACCAGTCTATTCTTGACGCCAGCCGGGGGATTACCTCGGCGGTTGGGGATATTTATCACATGCTGGTAGCTACCAATAGAGGTAAGTTATAGAAAATTGGCGATTTTCACCCGAATTATGGAATAATACCGAGCCAACCAGCGACAAAAACACATCACAGGAAAGGAGATAATCAGAGGTGGCCAACTTTGACTTTACCAAGCTAGACCCGACTAAGCTAGCCGACTGGCAGATAGCTGAAGAGGTAGAAAAGCACATGAAAACGGTCCATCAGGTAGCCGAGGAGTGGGGCATTCTACCTGAGGAACTGCTGCCCATGGGACACTACCTGGGAAAGGTAGATTTTGCCGCCGTTTTGCGGCGCCTAGAAGATAGGCCCAACGCCAAGTATATTGATGTCACCGCCATTACGCCGACACCCCTGGGCGAAGGCAAGAGTACCACCGCTATGGGTCTGGTGCCGGGGCTGGCCCGGCGGGGCAAGAAGGTATCCGGGGCCATTCGGCAGCCCTCAGGAGGCCCTACCTTTAATATAAAGGGCAGCGCCGCCGGTGGCGGCCTCTCCCAGTGCATCCCGCTGACGCCTTTCTCCCTGGGGCTGACCGGTGACATTGACAACGTCACCAATGCCCATAATCTGGCCATGGTGGCGGTGACCTCCCGCCTGCAGCACGAATTTAACAACAGCGATGAGTTTCTGGCCAAGAGAAAATTAAAGCGGCTCAATATTGACCCGCGAAATATAGAGATGAAGTGGTGCATGGATTTTTGCGCTCAGGCCCTGCGCGACATTGTTATCGGTATCGGCGGCAAGATGGACGGTTTTATGATGCGCTCGGGCTTTGCCATATCGGTAAGCTCCGAGATAATGGCCATCCTGTCTGTTTTTACCAGCCTCAAGGACCTTCGTGAGCGGATGTCACGGATTGTCGTTGCCTATGACAAGCAGGGCAACCCGATTACCACCAGGGACTTGGAGGTAGATGGCGCCATGACCGCCTGGATGGTGAAGGCGGCCAATCCCAACCTGCTCCAGACCTTAGAGGGCCAACCGGTGCTGGTCCACGCCGGCCCCTTCGC
>JAUXAE010000121.1 GCA_030620035.1 Dehalococcoidales bacterium | reverse complement strand
ATAGTCCTTTGTCTGAGCCTGCTGCTGTTAACCGGCTGTACCACATACACTAAAGCGCCGACCCCTAATCTGGATGGTGTGCTAGAGGCACTCGGCTACAGTCTTGCCCCGGACTATCTGCCAGAGGGCTTTGAATTTGTCAAATTCGAGTTGACGGAATATGACAAGCCTACTGCCCTCCTGGCTTACTCCTCTCACCTCGCAGGGAGCCATCATCTCTTTGTCTCCTATCCGGTTCCCTTCAATCCTGAAGTTAACCCCTTCGGCTGGCAACGCCCCGATGATGCCGTTTCTATTGTCACCGTGAACGGAGAGGCGGCCTACCTAATTCGGGGGACGTGGTCTGAAGACACAACAAGCAATCCTCCACTCGACCCAAGTGATGCCGAATGGGACTACGATTCTTACCTGACCCTCTACTTTGATTTTGACCTGTCCCAGGACGAAAGGATTGGCGTGATGATACGGGCACTCTATCTCACCGAATGGATAACTACAAGTGAGATGGTCAAAATCGCCGAGTCACTCAGACAGGTAGACTAGTTTTGTACTTACCTGAATATCTCTTTTAATCCCCTTGTTCCAGCTCAAAGGCCTGGTGTAAGGCCCTAATGGCGTCCTTAACCCGGGCCTTGGAAATTATACAGGTTATCCTTATCTCCGAGGTGGTAATCAGCTGGATATTGATGTCCTGCTGGCTTAAGGCGCCAAACATCCTGGCGGCATAACCAGGGGTATTCTGCATGCCGGTGCCGATAACACTGACCTTGCCCACCTTAGCATCGCTGGCACACTCCTTGGCGCCAATTTCTTTGGCGATAGGCCCAACCACCGCCATCGCCTTATCCAGGTCACCCTCGGCCACGGTAAAGGTCAGGTCGGTAATATTCTCAATGCTGGCATTCTGGACAATGTTATCAACACTGATGCCGGCCCCGGCCAGGGGCTGGAACAGGGCGGCGGCAATGCCCGGCCGGTCAGGGACGCCAATCACCGTTATCTTGGCCACCTCAAGGTCGTGAGTAATACCTCTTACCTTATTGCGTACTTCCATAGACACCCCTCCATGAATTAATGTGCCCGGCCGGTCGCTAAAGCTGGAGGCCACCAGTATGGGGATATTATAGAGCTCACCCAGTTCAACGGCCCTGGGGTGCAACACCCTGGCCCCGTAGCTGGCCATCTCCAGCATCTCCTCATAGCCAATCTCGTCCAGCCGGTGAGCCTCAGCAACCAGGCGTGGGTCGGCACTATAGACACCATCAACATCGGTATATATCTGGCAAATTTCGGCCCCCAGGCTGGCCGCCAGGGCCACCGCCGTGGTATCCGAGCCACCCCGCCCCAGGGTGGTGATATCCATCCCCTCGGTAATCCCCTGAAAGCCGGCCACAATGACAATATTGCCCTTGTCTAACTCCTGGACCACCCGCTTGGGGTCAACCTTTAAAATCCGGGCCCCTCTATAGACAGTAGTAGTCCTTATCCCGGCCTGGGCGCCGCTAAGACTGATGGCCTCGTAGCCCATGTTCTCAAGGGCCATGGCCAGCAGGGTGCTGGAGACAGTCTCACCGGTGGAAAGGAGGACATCAAGCTCGCGGTCATCAGGCCGCCGATTTACCTGGTAGGCCAGCCTGATTAGCTCATTGGTGGTATCGCCCATGGCTGAGACGACGACCACCACCCGGTTGTCCTTATCCCTGGCCTGAGCAATGCGCCGGGCCACACTCTTAATCCGCTCGGCATCGGCCACCGAAGAGCCGCCGTATTTTTGAACAATTAAAGCCATAAGTTTTTATCCTTGATGTTCAGCTGTCTTACTGTATCAACCTACCCATAATATTATACCCCTCCTCAATAAAAAGGCCAGTCTTTTTGGCCTCGGCCTCGGTGAACCTCCTGGCCCCGTTAGAAGTAAAGCCCGGCCCCCAGAGCAGAAAGGGCACCGGCTCAGGGGTATGGCGGCGGGTCTCAATCGGGGTGGGGTGGTCGGGCATAACCAACACCCGTAAATCCCCTTTAAAGGAACCGATTCGGCTGACCATCTCCCGGTCCACCCTCTGGATGGCCTCAACCTTGTCATCAATCGAGCCGCCGTGAGCGGCTTCATCGGGGGCCTCAACATGGATGACGGTTAAATCATGGTCACCAAGTGCCTTCAGGGCGCCAACGGCTTGGGCAGAGTAATCGTTATCCAGACCATCCTTCACCCCTTGTATCTCCAGTATATCCATGCCCAGCATTCGTCCCAGGCCACGGACAAGGTCAACACTGGAGGTGAGCACTGCCTCAAAACCGTAAACCTGCTTAAAGGCCGGCATATCGGGAATCCGGCCACTGCCCCAGAAAAGCCAGAGCATTGTCGCCGGGATTTCGCCGCGGGCCCGGCGGGCGACATTCACCGGGTGCTCCCTAAGCACCGCCTCCGAGGCCGACATCAGCTCCCTTAAGATATCGCTTCCCTGGCCGTAGGGCAGGAATTTACTGATGGGCCTGTCCGGGATATCGTGAGGCGGGGTGCAGGCAGCCGAAAGAGCCTCCTCCCGGCCCTTTAGCTTTAACAGATGCCGGTAGCTGACGCCGGGGTAAAAGTGGACCTGGTCACTGCCCAGATTTTTATTTAGCACCTCAATAAGCTGCCGAGCC
This sequence comes from Dehalococcoidales bacterium, assembly GCA_030620035.1. Classification (GTDB taxonomy): domain Bacteria; phylum Chloroflexota; class Dehalococcoidia; order Dehalococcoidales; family JAUXAE01; genus JAUXAE01. The sequence continues at coordinate 181 of JAUXAE010000121.1, read as the reverse complement.
TCATCAGTGCTGATATGGCCCGAGCAGTAGCTCCACATGCGGCCGTCTTTTATGGCCACCAGGTTGCCGCGGAAAACAACCTCGCCATCATTAATGGCCATGCCCATACTCCTAGCCTCAATGGCCGCCCGCCCCTTATAATAGACTTTGGGGTCGTAACCAAATAGCGACATACAGGCGC
>JAUXAE010000105.1 GCA_030620035.1 Dehalococcoidales bacterium | reverse complement strand
TTTTATTAAATCGCTGCTCATAGGGCTTTATCGTAGAGATTACTCCCGGCAGTATCTTTTCCAAGGCATAGTCAGGATTATTGATCTGCTCTCTTTTAAATCCGAGGTGTCCACCGGCTAACGGACCCTCAACAACCACGGCATCGGGTACACGATTATAGTTTCTCCCCCAATAATGAAATATAATTTTAGCCGCCCTGGCAGAAGATACTATAGGAACAATCTTGACGGTAACTTTTCTCAACCCATCCAGCGGTAACATTTTAGAAATCCTTAGTGGAAGCCCGGCACCAAGAAAAACCAAATCGGCGCCTTCATCCATTGCAACCTGCAGCAGGTCATAAAAATCTGAACAAGCTACCATTATGTTTACACCAATAATGCCCCTTGTCATCTCCCTCGCCTTTTTTATTTCTCTCCGCAAGGCTCTTTTGTTTGCTTCCTTGAAATTTCGGCTAAAATCAGTCTCAAGCATACCAATCCCTACAGCGGCAATAACTCCAATACCACCCTCGTTGGCAACAGCCGAGGCTAATCCTGATAAAGAAATGCCAACGCCCATTCCTCCCTGAACAATGGGTATATTGGCTTCCAAATCACCTATCTGCAGTTTTGGTATCTTTCTAAAACCCATACATTACACTCCCTCACTCAAGATACATTGTTTCGTCTAACAGCCACATAGACTGACTCGGCGTCCGCCTAACCCGCTTAATCCCCTCTAGCAATCATTTATATCTCCTCACCTCAAACCTGTAACCCGCCATATACTAACCAATGATGATTTCATCCAGAGACCGCTTGGGTACATGGTGGACACCGTCGCTATCGCGCCAGTATCTGATGTCGCCATCAGGCCCAACAGTCTCAATGACCACCTTTTCCTTGGGTTTACCCAAGGCGATTACCAGGAGTATCTCATAGCGTAACGGAATATTCAGGGCATTACGCAAGCCCTCCTTCTTAATGGAAGCAATCATACAACCACCCAGTCCCCTCTCGGTGGCACCCAGCAGAATGCTCTGGGCTACTATGCCGTAATCAGGGCCAAAGGACTGTGCTATTTCCCTGTCCCCAAGCACAATGATATAGGCCGACGGCCTCTCTCCTTCAGAGGGGCCCGGCCAGTCCTTAATATAGCCCGCCCAGGCCAGGTGGGGAAATATCAGGCCATTCTTCTCCGGTTGGCACGAGAGGAAGTACTTCAGTGGCTGTATATTGCCTGATGATGCCGATAGTCGGGCAAGGTCAACAAGTCCTCTCAGTGTCTCAAGTTCTATAGCCACTTCCTGATAAAAGCGCCGATAGCTCCTGTTCTTCAGTATTAAATCCCTTATCATTTGAACCTACTCTCCAGAGTAGTCACTCATACCTCTTGACCTTAAAGCGGTAGAGATTTATCGGCTCATCGGACTCTATGCCCGCCTTCTGGCGGCAGATGGCAATCTGCTGCTCAACACTGTCTACTCCCTCAAGGTCGGGCAGAAGAAGCCCCCTTCTTAAGCCGGCCTCCACAATAACCCCGTACTTTTTGGCATCCAGCTGGTCTTTACTTTCCACCGGCTCAGGCTGTGTGAGGACATCCACATTGTAACTGAGCTGCTCCAGTTCATCGGGAGCCACCGGGGGGAAGCGGGGGTCTCCGGTGGCCGAGCTGATGGCATTGGTAACTGTCTCCTGGGCCACGTTCTCGCAGCAGGGCTCAAAGGTACCGATACAACCCCGTAACCGGCCCGACTTCTTAATGGAAACAAAGACCCCGGCCCTCTTTCTCATCTCCAGGGTAAGCTGTGGCGGCTGGTAATCCTTGCCCTGCCGGACATAGGTCTCAACGGCCTCCTTGGCCAATTTGGCTAGCGGGGAGATTTCTTTGCCCATTATTATTATGCCGGCGTAGCCAACAACTCGGCTATAATCACCGCTGGTATCACCGCTGGTCTGGTACCTAATCAGTTCGGCTGTTTTTGCCCCCAGCTCCTTGGCCGCCGATATGAGGCTGACCACCGGGGCACAGCCGCACATTGATATATTAAGCCGGCCCACCCGCTTTAGCAGCTCGTCTTCATCCAAATCCAGTATGGCGCTGATGGCCTGCTTGTCCTTCTTCTCAGCAGACTCTTGTGGCTCAAAGTGGGTCATATCACTTGAGGCCATGATGACGACCTCTCTGTTTAACTCCCTAATGGCCCGGGCCAGTCCCCGGCCAATCTCCTTATAGGCGTCGCTGGTGGCATGAGACAGCACGATGGGTACCAACTTGACATCGGGCCTAAAATACTGCAGAAATGGCAGTTGAACCTCAATGGAGTGCTCGTATTCATGGGCGGCACTGTCCTCCTCCAGGTAGTAGGATTCCGCCAGAATCTGCCGGGCCAGCTCCGAGTCAATGGCCACCTCACCCAGCGGTGTCTGCCACTTGCCCTGGGTCATGATGCTGAAGGGCCTACCCATACCGGTATGGTTGGGGCCCATAATGACAAAGGTATCTTTAAACATAATCCTGGAAATAACGGCCCCAGCCACCGCTCCTGAATAGATATAGCCGGCATGCGGTGACACCAGGCCGATGACCTCCTCTTTTACTGCCTCCTGACCAACCAAGTCTGCTATCGTTACCCTGAGCTCGTCGGGTGAGTCGGGATAGAACTGACCGGCTACTGCTGGCTGCCTAATCATGGTGAACCTCCTTCCCCGATGTCCTGAAATTGAGCTCTGACCCGCAGAAGCGACACCGGGAACCGGCCAGGCCGACGATGCTGGTCTGATAACCAAGCCTGTCTACTACCCGCCGGCCACAGGAATAGCAGACGGTAGCCTCGCTCTTGTGGCCGGGGACATGGCCCAGATAGACAAACCTAAGGCCGGCCTTCCTGCCGATGTCATAGGCGTGCTCAAGGGTGGCCATCGGTGTTGGCGGTAGGTCAGTCATATACCGGTGGGGGCAAAACCTGGTCACATGCCACGGTGTTAGCTCACCCAGCTCATCTTTTATCCAGCGGGCGATGCCGCTAAGCTGCCGGTCATCATCATTCATGGTGGGGGTAATGTTGGTCACCACCTCAACATGCATCTGCCACTTGTCCTTGGCCCGCTTGGCCACCTCAAGTATCCCCCGCCAGTGGCTTACTTTGGCCAGCTTGCGGTAGAGGGCATCAGAAAAGCCCTTGACATCAACCCGCCAGGCATCCAGATAGGGGCCGATAGCATCCAGGGCTTCGGCTGTGGAATAGCCATTGGTTACATAGACGGTATAGAGGCCGTTCTCCTTGGCCAGCTTGGCCGAGTCCAGGGTATACTCAAACCAGATGCCGGGCTCATTATATGTCCAGGCGATGCCGGCACAGTTACTGCTTTTGGCCATCTCTACGGCCACCTGGGGCGTTATCTCCTGGGAGCCTAGCCACTGCTCTTCACTCTCGGGACAGGCTATCTCCCAGTTCTGGCAGCCCGTACAGTGGAAGTTACAGCCCCAGGTGCCCAGGGAGAAGGCCAGGGTGCCCGGGAAGAAATGGAACAGGGGTTTCTTTTCCACGGGGTCAGCGGCTACTGAAGATACCTTGGCGTAGTTCAGGTTATAAAGCTTGCCATCCTTGTTTTTATACATCCGGCAGACGCCATACTTGTCCTGGCCTATCTGGCAGCGCCACTGGCAGGTATTACACCTGACCCTTGAGTCGGATAACCTCTCATAGAGTAAGGCCTCATGCATAATCAGCCTCTTTG
>JAUXAE010000115.1 GCA_030620035.1 Dehalococcoidales bacterium | reverse complement strand
AGATGGGCCCTGGCCTATAAATTTCCGGCTGTCCAGGGAACCACAGTGCTCAAGGAAATCAGGGTCAGCGTCGGCCGGACGGGCAGTCTCAACCCCTATGCCGTCCTGGAGCCGGTCTCGGTGGGCGGGGTGACCATCAAGCAGGCGGCCCTGCACAATGAGGACGACATCAGGCGCAAGGATATTCGTGAAGGCGACACCGTTATCATCCAGCGGGCCGGTGAGGTGATACCCTAGGTGGTAGGGCCAACACCCGAAAGTAAGCAGCGCATTGGGCGGGGGAAGGAATTCAACCTGACTGAGAAGCTGTTTTCCAAGGAGAAAAAGCGCCCGGCCTGCCCGGTATGCGGCGCCGAGATTTATAAGCCCGAGGGCGAGGTTATGTACTACTGTGCCAATGCCGCCTGCCCGGCCCAGGTGCAACAAAGACTGGAACACTTTGTCTCCCGGTCCGGTATGGACATCAGGGGTATAGGTGAGAGTTTGAGCGCCCTGCTGTTAAGAGAGGGCTTGGTCAAGGATGCTTCTGATTTGTATTACCTTAAGGACAAGAGAGACAGACTCTTGAGCCTGGAGAAAATAGGTGACAAAAGCGCCGACAATATGCTCCAAGCTATTGACAAAAGCAAGCAGCGGCCGCTGGCCAGGGTCATCTTCTCCCTGGGTATACGCCATGTCGGTGAGGAAATGGCGGCTATACTGGCCCGAGAGTTTAGTAGCCTTGATAAGCTGGCCAGCGCCTCAAGAGAGAGGCTGGTTTCTATATCCACCATAGGGCCCAAGATTGCCGATAGCGTTATTGCCTTCTTCAGGCAGCCGGAAAATCGCCGAATTATTGAAAGGCTGAGAAAGGCCGGGGTTCGGTTGGAGGCCGAAGAGGCCAAGCCAGAGGAGCTGCCCCTGGCCGGGCAGGAATTTGTCATCACCGGCCGGCTGGAAGACCTCAGTCGACAGGAGGCCCAGGAACAGATAAAGGCCCTGGGCGGTACCACCAAAGACAATGTTACCCGGAATACCAAATACCTAGTGGTAGGAGCTGACCCGGGAGGCTCAAAACTGGCCCGGGCTAAGGAACTGGGCATCGAGCAGATAAGCGAGGAGGAACTGACGCGTCTTCTGAGATAAGCCTGATATGAAATTGATTGTCGGCCTAGGTAACCCGGGACGAGCCTTTGTTCTTAACCGGCACAATATGGGCTTTAACTGCCTTAGGCACCTGGCCAAAAAGCAGGGTATCCGATTTGCTAGAAAGCAGTGTCTGGCCCGAATTGGCTCCGGCGAGATAGCCGGCCACCAGGTGGTGCTGGCCAGACCCCAGACCTATATGAACTCAAGCGGCCGCTCGGTCTCTCGGCTGGTGAAAAGGTTTAATATTGCCCTTGATGACATCATTATAATTCACGATGACCTTGACCTACCCCTGGGTAAAGTGCGCCTGCGCCGGGGAGGCGGTTCCGGGGGACAAAGAGGGGTAGACTCTATAATCAATGAACTGGGCAGCCGGGACTTTATCCGGGTCCGGGTAGGCATCAGCCGACCAATGGAAACCAGGCAGGCTGATGTTGTTGATTATGTGCTCGGTGATTTCACTACTGAGGAAAGGCAAATCATCAGCCAGGTGATAGCCAGGGTGAGTGAGGCCATCCTCTGCCTGCTCGCTGAAGGTCTGGTCGTAGCCATGAATAAATACAACTAGTCCTTTGCCAAGCATCAGACCCAGTGATATAATCTTTAGGTTACTGAAAATGCCAGACAGCAGGAAATTTGTTGCCGTTATCGGCGGTAGTCAGGCCTCAGCCAAGGAAACCAAGCTGGCTGAAGAGGTCGGCCGCCAGCTGGCCAGAACAGGGGTGGTACTGGTCTGCGGTGGCCTGGGTGGTATTATGGAGGCCGCCTGCCGCGGTGCCCGCTCACAGGGAGGCATCACCGTCGGCATCCTGCCCGGGGAAAAACGCGAGGCAGCCAACCCCTATGTTCAAATACCGGTGGTTACCGGCATGGGCTATGCCCGAAACGTTGCCGTGGCCAAGTCGGCCCAGGCGGTCATCGCCATTGGCGGTAGCTACGGCACCCTCTCCGAGATAGCTCATGCCCTACAAAGTGATGTCCCGGTTATTGGCCTGAACACCTGGTCACTCTCCCGAAACGGCCAGCCGGATAAATCAATTATCCCGGCGAAAAAGCCGACTGAGGCGGTAAATAAGGCCCTGGAGCTAATTGCCCACCAGTAGCCAAGACAATGTCAACTATCAAGGTTATTAAGGCCCGGGAAATCCTGGATTCAAGGGGCTGGCCAACACTGGAGGTGACGGTGGAGCTGTCTGATGGCACTGTGGCCTGGGCGGCGGTGCCTTCAGGGACCAGCACCGGCCGGCATGAGGCGGTAGAACTACGCGATAGGGATGCCTCAAGGTTCAATGGCCTGGGGGTACTAAAGGCGGTGAGCAATGTTGAAAAACAAATCGCTCCAGCCCTAATCGGCATGCCAGCCACCGACCAGGCAGCTATTGACCAGAGGCTGATTGGGCTTGACGGCACCGATAACAAGTCAGGGCTGGGGGCTAACGCCATCCTGGGTGTGTCACTGGCCGTAGCCCAGGCAGCCGCCAGGTCACTGAGCAGGCCACTTTACCAGTATCTGGGAGATAGAGAAAGTTACACAATGCCCCTGCCCATGCTCAACATCTTGAATGGCGGCAAGCACGCCTCAGACTCAACAGACTTCCAGGAGTTTATGGTGGTACCGGCCGGCGCCAGTAGCTTTGGCCGGGCCCTACAGATGGCCACAGAGGTCTACCACAGCCTGAAGGCAGTGCTAAGGGCTAAGGGGCTGAATACCAATGTTGGTGATGAGGGTAGCTTCGCTCCCCCATTAAACTCAAACAAACAGGCGGTGGAGGCTATTCTGCTGGCCATTGAAAAGGCCGGCTATCAGCCGGGCAGGGACTGCTTTATCGCCCTGGACCCGGCGGCCAGCGAATTCTATAGAGAGGGTAACTACACCCTGAGCCGTGAGGGTATTACCCTTAACAGCCGGCAGATGGTGGATTATTATGTCAAGTAGGTGGCCGACTACCCTATTATCAGCATTGAGGACAGCCTGGCCGAGGATGACTGGGATGGCTGGCAACTGCTCACCCAAAAACTGGACGACCGGGTTCAGCTGGTCGGTGATGACCTCTATG
>JAUXAE010000095.1 GCA_030620035.1 Dehalococcoidales bacterium | reverse complement strand
AATAATGAGATTATTTATTGAACCCTTCCCCTTTATCCCCCTCCCTTATCAAGGAGGGGAGATATATGAAAAAGAGGGGCTTCGCCCCTCTTAAACACCCTTTGTATTAATTTACCCTGTCAAGGAGATGTGGAAATCAGCTTATGTTTAATAAGCTGGTCAATCATTCTGTTGTTGACATCGACACATAGGTTAAATAAATCCTGGACTTCGTTAATGTCGTATTTATATTCTGGATGTGCCGTTGGATTTCTAAAATTAACAGCTATGTTTTCAAGGTTATCTAAGAGAATCTTAGGTATTGGTTTCTTGCACTTTCTTAAATGTCCTACCATTGGTCTCCATAATAGGGGGTGGTTGAGACGGCCTCGTTTGATATGATTGCAATAGTAGAAACGTAGTGTTGATTCCGTTCCACGCAAAATGTGAAATGCGGCTGCGGTCGATAACTCATAGGCAATACATTTCCCAGCCTCCTTAAAGTCATATTGAGCCATATCAGGCATTAGGTGGAAAATTCTAGGGCTAAATAATGCGGGAATATCGTCTAATAGCTTATCTACATCTATTCTTTTGTCAGTGACTATGTAAGCGAATATACCTAGAGCTTCAGCGTTAAAAGTATGCCTTAGTGTAAGAACAATGTCTCGTAGTTCTGAAGCTTGCTCCGATGTTATCTGTGTATCGAACCTACAGTTCCGGTGTTTGTTATAGAATCCCTGTAGCTCTGTGCTGGCTCGTTTGGTAACTGGGAGTCCAAGTTCGTCAAGAGCATCAAGTGCTCGCTTGATATTATCGAGAATCCAGGCAGATTCACCTTTCCTTTTGAGATATATTCCCTCCTTGGCGTCTTGTATGTAACGGAAACAAGCTCCGACTGAGATATAATTTGCTATGGACATTTTAATCATGTTTTTCCCTCTACTCTCATCCCAGGTCAGATTCTTACTACTTCACCTTGTTATTATATCATAGCCCTTGTGTTGATGTTTGGCATCCGAGCGATTACAAGGTTTAAGGGTTAGTGTTTCTTAGCCTAAGGTTTCAGCCCTGGGAAGACCTCTTCAGGCTACGGTAGGCCCTTTTGGCCTTGGTCATGCCTTCTTTCCTTGCTCAGGTAGTCTAGTTCCCGGCCAGATTTGGCTACCCGGTTTAAGCCGATAGCCAGTGGCTACAGTAACATTGTCTCCCAGCACTGATTCTTCTATGATGCTATCAGCCCCCAGGCGGCAGTGGGCGGCAATGATTGACCCGGTTACTTTGGCCCCGGCGCCTATCTGGGCAGCTGACCAGATGATAGATTGCTCAATAATAGCGCCATCCTGTATCTGGCAACCGGGGCCGATGACGGCCGGCCCCTTTATGGTAGCCTTCCGCCCGATATAGCAGTTCTCGCCTATTAGCGCCGGCCCGGTTATCCGGGCGGTGGGCTGGATTCGGCTGTTCTCACCGACACTGACCTCTTTGCCTTGAGCCAAGCGATACCGGCTACTTTTGCCATAGAGAAGGTCTCTGTTTAGCTGGAGGTATTTTTCAGGGTTGCCAATATCTATCCAGTAAGCCGTGGAGGGATAGGCATATATGGGCTCACCCCGGTCTAGAAGCATCGGGAATACCTGGCGCTCAAAGCTGAATTCAGTCTGCTCGGGAATATGGGCCATAACTTCTGGCTCTAGGATATAGGTGCCGGCGTTTATCATATTGGTGGTTACCTGCTCCCAGCTGGGTTTTTCCAGGAAGCGTGTTACTCTGCCTTGGGCATTGGTTTCTATTAAGCCGTAGCTGGTTGGGTCGGCCACTGGGGTAAGGGCGATGGTGGCCGTGGCCTTTCTTTGCCGGTGAAGCCCGGTCATGGCCGAGATATCAAGGTCGGTGAAGATGTCGCCGTTCAGCACCAGAAAGCTGTCATCTAGATGCTTTTGGGCGTTTTTCACCGCCCCGGCCGTCCCCAGCGGGGCATCTTCTACGATATAGCTGAGCCTGACGCCAAGGCGGCGGCCATCACCGAGGTAGCCTTCTATAGGCTGGGCCAGGTGGCCCTGGGCCAGGATTATGTCTCTAATATTGTGCCCGCTCAGGTGGCCGATAACATGTTCCAGAAATGGTTTATTAAGCACCGGCACCATGGCCTTGGGTGTGTTTATGGTTAGCGGCCTAAGCCTGGTGCCCTGGCCACCTACTAGAATAACTGCCTTCATTGCTAACCCCGCTTATGCTTTTATGTTAGCATAGCTTATCCATTACCACAATTTGACCCATTTAGCATCAATTTAGGCCATCAGCCTGGTGTTACCATTGCACTGTTGGCCCGTAAAATCTATAATTAGTAGACTTGTGTTTCCGGGTGACTATTGAGAGGAGAGAAGTAGCATGCCACCGCCTGTAGTTTCCGTTGTCGGTGATTCAAAATCGGGCAAGACGACCTTTATCGAAAAAATGGTCTCGGAGCTTAGCTCGCGGGGCTATCGGGTGGCCACTATCAAGCATGTCCCCCAGGATATGGCCTTTGATAAACCGGATAAGGATAGCTGGCGTCATCTTGAGGCCGGCAGTCAGGCTACCCTTATCAGCTCGCGGGATAAAATGGTGCTAATCAGGCCAACAGCGTCCCCGGTAGCCCTGGCCGATTTGGCCCGCCTGCTGGGTGATGGCGATGACATTATCCTGGCCGAGGGTTTCAAGCAGGACGAGGCGCCCAAGATAGAAATCCACCGCCGAGAGGTGGGACCACCCCTGGCCGGCCTCAAAAAACGGGTGGCCATAGTAACCGATGAGCCCCTTGAGACCAGAGCCCGGCAGTTTGCCCTGACGGACATAAAAGGGGTTGCTGACCTGCTGGAGAGGGGCTTCATCAAGCCACAGAGGGAGAGGCTGTCCCTTTATATAAACAATAAGCCGGTAGTTTTAGCCGCCTTTCCCAGGAAGATTATTACCAATATCCTGCTGGCGATAGCCTCAAGTCTCAAGGGAGTGGGCAGGGTGGCCAGTCTTGAGATTTCGCTGAGGAAGAAAACCGATTGATTCTATGTGATGGCTTGCGTTATCTAAAGCAAGGCCTTAGTATTAATAGCACGGGTTAGAGGTATTTGGCCAAGAAGAAGAGAGTAACTAAACCAGAGTATAAGCCCACCAGGCGACAGCTTTCGCATTGGCAGCGGCAACAGAGGAGACGGCGGCTAATTCTCGGCCTGGGTATGGCCGTTATTGCTGCTGTTGTGGTACTGGTTGGGCTTGGCCTTTACTTTCAGTGGTATCTGCCCGAATACAAGCCGCTTCATCAGACGGTAATCGAGGTTAATGGCACCAAGTTTAATATGGATTACTTTATCAAGGCGCTTGAGTTTAATGCCGGAGGCCAGTCCATGTATGTCCCCTATCTGGTTGACCCCACCGCCGAGGCTATCCAGCTGAATGAGCTAATCAGGCAGCAGGCCCAGGAGCTGGGCTTCACTATCAGTGATAGGGAGGTTGACCAGGAGCTTGAGAATGGGGGCCTCCCGGTTAATCAGGCGGTTAGGGATATGGTCAGGGCGCAACTGCTGATTGACCAGCTCAGGGAAGATTATTTTGGGCCCCAGCTGCCACAATCTACTGAGCAGAGGCATATTCTGGTAATGTTCCTGGAGAGCCAGAGCCAGGCGGCTGAGGTCAGGGACAGGCTGGAGGCCGGCGACGACTTTGGCGGGCTGGCCGGCGAGCTTTCCCTGTTGCCCGGTGCTGAAGAGGATAACGGTGACCTGGACTGGCGGCCGCAGGGTATCTGGGATGGGCTCTTGGCTACTACCGTGGTTGACGACTATATCTTCAGCGCTGAGGTAGGTACCGTGAGCCCGCCGATATACGATGAGGCCAAAACAAAGGGCCCGGGCTACTGGCTGATTGAGGTATTGGAGAAGAAAGATGCGCCGGAGGAGGTCCATGTCCGGGCAATGCTACTGGCCAGCGAGGAAGAGGCCCTCGAGGTAAAGGCCAGAATAGAGGCCGGTGAGGACTTTGGCCAGCTGGCCGCTGAGCTCTCCCAGCTATATGGCGCTGAAGAGGATAATGGTGACCTGGGCTGGGTAGTCAGGGGTAGCCACAGCCAGGCCTTTGAGATGTATGTTTTTGACCCTGAGACCGAGCCCGGCAGCCTGAGCCCGCCAATTCTTGATGATTCGGCAACTACCCAGGGCGGCTACTGGCTGATTAAGGTTCTGGATGTGGACGATAAC
>JAUXAE010000057.1 GCA_030620035.1 Dehalococcoidales bacterium | reverse complement strand
GGCACATGCTGCCGCTGATGAGTGCGATGCAATAGGTGTTGGTTTTGGTATTGCCGTTGGTAAGATAGCCGTTGAATTGCCCAACAGGGTTGACCATCTTGAGGCGGCCAAGCTCATAGATGGAGAGGCCTCCTCCAAGTTTAAAAAAGAGCTTCAAATATACTGCACTAGTAATTTTGAGGGCATATTCATGAAATTTACCGCGTGTGTCGGTAAAGCAGAGGCTGAAATAATGGCCGCATTTATTCGGCAGGCCTATGAACTGGACCCTAAACTTCAGGAGATACTAGTAAAGTATGCCCGGCAGGTCAGGAATACGGAAAAAAAGGGTTAGGAAGGGCGGAGACAGCAAAAATGGCGGATGGGCAATCTTCCTTTCCTTGCAGGATCCGCCCAACGCTTAGGTTGTATATGGTGACCAAAGTAATATACAGATTAAAGGGGGTGATTGATGGAGTTAACCAAGGAAAGGAAAAAGCAGGGATTCAACTAGACACCCTGCCGAATGGGCAGGTATTCAGCTAGTGTTCCTGCTGTGAAAATAATGTACGTAGATTGTCAAAATGTTAATACAGATAGGAAAGATGTCAATCCAGATTTTATAGCTAAAAAGGAGGAAAATGCCGTCCGTAGCTTCATTTACATGCCCGGTAAAACAGCCCCTAGAGTTCCTGCCTGATGAGCAGGAAGGGGGAAATTATTTGGCCTCGTCGGGCGGTGAGTAGAAGGCCAGCCCCAAGACACCCCGGCCGGTGGCGTAGCCTACAATCGGGCTGAATTCACCAAGAAAGAGCTCACGGCAATCAAACTGGGACGAGATGCGTTCCTTCAATTCCTGGCCCTCTCTTGGGGTGTCGGCGTGCATTACGGCTACATGAACTGGCCTGGTGCCCACCTCCTGCCTCATGAACCTAATGAGCCGGTCAATGCCGCGATGTTTATTTCGGGAGACGCCGATAAATTTTATCAGGCCGTCCGAGATGGTGACCATCGGCTTTACGCTCAGCATGGAGCCTATTTGGGAGGCAATCTTGGGTATCCGTCCCGTCCGGTAGACATAGCGGATAGTGTCAAAGAGAAAAACCACGTGAACCCTATCCTTGACTAATTGGGCTGCCTTGGTGACCTCGGCCAGTCCCTTACCCTGGGCGGCCGCCTTGGCCGCGGCCAGGATGATAAGGGCTTGCCCGGCGACGGCATTGTAAGAATCCATCACCTCGGTATTGGCCTCGGGAAATTCCTCCTTAATCTGCTTTCTGGCCAGGTTGGCGGCATTAAATGCCGTGCTCAGCTTTGAGGAGACACTGATGCACAGGATATCCCTTTTCTCGGTAGCCAATTTGCGGAAGACATCAGCATAGTCGCTGGGGGAGGAGGGTGAGGTGGCGAAGAGCTCCGGTGCTTTATCCAGAAGCTGGTAGGCTTCCGAGGCGGCCAGGTCCACCCCATTACGGTAGACCCTGTCTTCAAAGAGTATCTTTACCGGGACTACCTGGATGTCATACTGCTCAATCTGTTCCCGGCTCAGAGCGGCGACGCTGTCGCTGACGATGGCTATCTTGGGCATAGCGTCTCCTTTTAGGTTAAAATTGCCTAGCATTATACCACATTGTCAAGTGTTTTTAGGTCATTTTGAAAAATATTTTTAAAAAGGGGTTGACAAACACATATTGTATGGTAATATAGCTATGTATGTGTATCTGTACGCACATTTGTTACCTACTATTATCGTATTAGGGGGTGTTATTATGGTAGTGCAAACGATAACTAGATTGACAATCTATACTAAACCAGAATTAATAGCACTAACGGAAACAATTGCCAAAGAAACCAACACTAGCCGTAGTAAGGTTGTTTCTAAATGCTTGGAAGAACTAGCCCAAAAACGTAAAATGCAACTCATGAAAGAGGGCTATAAGGTAATGGCTAAAGAAAATTCTGATTTTGCAAAGTTGGCTTTTGGATTGCAGAGTGAGGTAGCTTTAAGGTAGGCTTAAAGCAATAAATGTCAAAAGAGATAAAAAGGGGCGAAATATATTGGGTGGATTGGAGCCCGGGTCGGGGGAGTGAACAAACTGGCACAAGACCTGCCCTTATTATTCAAAATAACATTGGGAATACCTATAGCCCAACAACCATTGTCGCCGCTACTACTACAGCGTTTGTCAAAGAATATCCCTTTGTAGTCCCCATCCCCAAAAGGATAAGTGGGTTACCCCAAAATTGTAAAGTTAATCTATCGGCAATACTAACAATTGACAAATCTTGCCTTGGCAAAAAATGTGGAGAATTGAATGCGGCGGAAATGGCCAAAGTAGATGGTGCTATAAAATCTAGTTTAGAGCTGACGAAGTAATGATGTCTAGGGTGGAAGATATTGATGTTAAGAAACTATCTACCGCCCCACCTAGCTGCTGCAGCCTTAACAGCTATCTCCCTGCGTCTTTCGGGTGATAACCTTTCGGCCCTAATCCTACCACCCTTCAAACCACCTAACCTACCAAGGGCTACGGCAGCAGGGTTCTTTATTATATGAGCTTCATCGGTAGCTTCGGCTACAATGTTAGCAGCCGTTACGTTTAAATCTTGTCTTTTACTTGACCGCTTATGCATACACTGATTATCGCATCATAGGAAAGTATTGTCAAGTTTATTAAATTCAAATTGACCCACTACCACATTGTCAATAGTGTTGACCTGGGCAGGGTAGATATGGTATATTTCAACATCCCGATAATCGGGCATTGGACCTTAACTTACCGGATTAAAGCTAACCCTCCGAGTTGCTTGGCCTAAGGGCCTTAAGTCTATGGCCGGTAACCGGTTAAGGTGCAGCGGGAAACCTCTGCGCCGCCCGTGTTTGGAAAGGAGGGCTTATAGATGGCGCTTGGCGCCTTCTATTCTTTGTGTGCCTCCTTTTGGAGGCACTTTTAGTTTATCCCGTAGATAAAGGAAAAATAGATGACCGGCCTTTTTGATTCCTACAAGCGTCGCATTGACTATTTCAGAATCTCGGTTACCGACCGTTGTAACCTGCGCTGTGTCTATTGTTCTGATGGTGCTGTGCCCCATCTGCCCCGGCTGGAAATCCTCTCTTATGAGGAAGTCCAGAGGGTGATTCAGGCGGCCGCCGAGCTGGGTATCAAAAGTGTGCGCCTCACCGGAGGCGAGCCGCTGATAAGGCCCTACCTTAGCCGGCTGGTCGAGCTGATTAACCAGATAGCCGGCATTGATGACATCTCGCTGACCACTAACGGCCTGCTGCTGGCCGGATATGCCGCCGAATTAAAAAGGGCCGGTCTTAACCGGGTTAATATCAGCCTGGATACCCTTAAGACGGATAGATACGAGGCTATCACCGGTTCTAATAAGCTGCCTGAAGTGCTGGCCGGTATTGAGGCCGCCAGAAGGGTCGGGCTTGAGCCGGTGAAGATAAACATGGTGGTCCTTGGCGGCACCAATGATGATGAGCTTACCGACTTTGCCCGAATGACTCTAGCCGAGGGCTGGCATGTGCGCTTTATTGAGTATATGCCCCTGATGGCGCCGGCGGCCGACATGGCTAAGTGGGTAGCTGTCCCCGATATGGTAACCCAGATTGAGCAGTCCCTGGGCAGGCTTGAGCCGAGTAGGGTGGCCTCGGGCGCCGGCCCGGCCAGGTACTATCGCCTGCCCGGGGCCAGGGGGACAATAGGCTTCATCAGGCCGATGACCGAATGTTTCTGCTCGGAGTGCAATCGTCTTCGCCTGACGGCTGACGGGCGATTGCGGCCCTGCCTTCTGGCCAATGATGAAATTGACCTGAAAGGGCCACTGCGCAATGGTGCCGGCCTAGAGGGGCTGAAGCAGTTGATAAAAGAGGTAGTCGCCAGCAAGCCACAGCGCCACCATCTGGCTGAGGGACTGACCTCGGGCCAGCGGCAGATGTGGCAGATAGGTGGCTAGTATAAAGGGGGTACCATGGCCGAGTTAACTCATCTAAACGCTAAGGGGGAGGCCCGTATGGTTGATGTCTCTACCAAGGGTGATAGCCTTCGCCAGGCGGTGGCCCGGGGCCGGATAAGGATGAAGCCGGCCACCCTGGAGCAGATTAAGAAGTCGGGGCTGGCCAAGGGGGATGTCCTGGCTGTAGCCAGATTAGCCGCCATTATGGCCGCCAAGAGAACGGGCGAGCTAATCCCCCTGTGCCATCCGATACTGCTCAGCAGTGTTAGCCTGGACTTTGACTTTATCCCTGATGACGCTATCGGGATAAGAGCCACGGTCAAAAGCCGGGGCCCAACCGGCGTAGAGATGGAGGCCCTGGTGGCGGTATCGGTGGCCGCCCTGACCATCTACGACATGGCCAAGTCTATAGACCGTGGCATGACCATTGAGGCGATATATCTGGAAAGCAAGGAAGGTGGCCAGAGTGGTAGCTATCAGCGGCAAGAAGGCAGCTAGAAAGGTGGGCCGCATCATCGCCGTCTGCACCAGTGACCGGAAGGGGGCCAAGAAAAAGCCTGTTGGCCAGGGCCTGCTTAAGGAAGACTACGGCCTTATTGGCGATGCCCATGCCGACTCGGCCACTCATCGTCAGGTAAGCCTGTTGGACCTATCCAGTGTCGCCAAGATGCGGGCTATGGGCCTTGAGGTGGGCCCCGGGGACTTTGCCGAGAACCTGACCACCGAGGGCCTTGACCTTGTTTCCCTGCCCATCGGCAGCCGGCTGGTCTCAGAGGGTGGCGCCGTCCTTGAGGTGACCCAGATTGGTAAGGAATGCCACAGTGGCTGTGCCATATTTCAGCAGGTGGGCACCTGTATCATGCCCGTAGAGGGCATCTTTGTCCGGGTGGTAAAGGGTGGGGTGGTCAAGCCCGGCGATGAGCTAAGGGTTGTTTAGAAGAGTATTACCGTGACCGGCTCGTCCCTCTCCAGCAGGTCAATGTTCTCGGCAATCTCGATATAGCCGTCGGCCTGGGCGGTGCCGGTTATAGCCCCAGATTCCTTGAAGATGGGCACCGCTTTACCTGCCTTGAGCTTGACCGGCAAAAATTGCCGCCGGCCGATACTGCCGGTAACCCTGTCGCTGAGCCGGGCCGGGACGGTCACCATTCTCCTTGGCGGCAGATGGGCCATCTTTCTTATCGCCGGCACCAGCAGTAGATAGGCATTGATGAGGCAGGAGGTAGGATAACCGGGCATACCCATAACCGGCTTACCATTGACCAGGGCGAAGAGGGTCGGCTTACCCGGCTTTATCTGGATGCCGTGAAAGAGAACCTGGCCCTGCTCATCAAGGATATTAAACAGCAGGTCCCGCTCACCCACCGAGGAGCCACCTGAGATGACCACCAGGTCACTATCTAGCGCCTGCTCAATGGCCGATTTAAGCTCTTTGGGATTATCACCGGCGATACCCAGCCTTAGCGGCCGGCCGCCGTTGGCGGCGACCACTGAAGATATGGTGTGGGAGTTAATGTCATATATCTGGCCCGGCTTTAACCCTTGACCCAGCTCGGCTATTTCTTCACCGGTGGGCAGCACGGCCACCTCCGGCTTCTGGTAAACCTTAACCTGGCCCATCCCCTGGGAGGCCAGCACCCCTATCTTACCCGGGTCTAAGACCAGGCCCTTTTTTAATACCAGCTCGCCCTGCCTGATGTCCTCCCCCTTCTCAGCGACATTGGCCTTGGGGTAGGCTGCCTTGAATATCCTTACCCGGCTGTTGTCCTTTTCGGTGTCCTCAACCATAACCACAGCGTCAGCCCCCGGGGGCATCTGGGCCCCGGTAGCAATCTGGACGCATTGGCCGCTGACCAGCCTCCTGGTTGGGGTCGCCCCGGCGTAGATAACATCAATAACATTGAGCGTTCGGGCATGGCGCCGGCTGGCACCAAAGGTATCCCTGGCCTTAACAGCGTAGCCGTCCATGGCCGCCCGGTCAAAGGGCGGTGCATTCAGGCTGGCGACTATATCCTGGGCCAGCACCCTGCCCCGGGCCTCTTCAATAGCGACCGTCTCAGCCCGGTCGACGGGTTTTACATTAGTTTCAACCAGTCTCTTGGCCTCTTCAAAAGAAATCAGTGTGCCAAAGGGTCTCACCTTGTTGCCTCCCTGACCAGATGTCCCAGTTCGGGCAGGATTATCCTGTTCATGGCCAGCCTGGCGGCGCTGCTTGAGCCGGGGAGGCACAGGATAACCTTCCCCCGGGCGACGCCGCCAATAGCCCGGCTCATAATACTGGCCGTACCAATCTCCTGGTAGGTCAGAAAACGAAACAGCTCACCGAAACCGTCCAGCCTTTTCTCCAGGATGGGGGCTACCGTATCCACGGTGACATCAAGGTGGCTGGCCCCGGTGCCGCCGCTGGTGATGATGACCTGGAGGCCTTCCTGGGCCAGGAGTTCCTTAAGTTTACTCAGGATTAGGGCGGCCTCGTTTTTCAGGATAGCGTAGGCTATCACCTGATGGCCGTTCTCTTTAAGGGCCCTGATAATCAGCCGGCCCGACTCATCATTTTCCTCTGTCCTGGTATCAGAGATGGTCAGGACGGCGCAACTGACACTCTGGGGTGCTTCTTGTTTGTGTTCCCGGTAGCCCATATTATCTCTTAACAACTGTGTAGACGAAACTGCTATCAGGTTATTATATCTTTACTTGGGAGATGGCGCAATTTAGCGTCGGGCATCCTTGGTTTTTCGCCTATTGCTGTCGGTGTTAGGATTGCCTCAGCAGCTTCAGGTAATGGAACAGGTGTTTAAGGCCTAGCCGGTCGTTTGAAAAGGCACGGCCTGATGTTTGAACCAGTAGACTGGGCTCAAATATTACCCTTCCTTTTTGTCGCAGGCGCCGGCACAGGTCAATATCTTCGCCCAGCTGGATATCAGTATTGAAGCCGCCAACTGAGGCAAAGGCATCTGCTCTGATGGCAAAGTTAACATCGCTGAAGTTCCAAAGCCAGGGAATAAACTTAAGGATATAGGGCATCAGGCGCCGGCTTACCCTTATCCACCAGCGGACACTAGCCGGACCATCAGAGAGCAGGAAATGGCCGGCCACGGCCACTGCCTCAGGGTTCTGCCTAAAGAGCCGGTTTATCCTAGAAAGCCAGTCACCGGGTACAGTGGTATCGGCGTCGGTGCTGGCAATAATTTGACCCTTGGCGGCCAGAAAGCCGCTGTGGCGTGCCCTGGCCATCCCCTTGCGGGGCTGGTGAATGCCCCGGGCCCCACGGCTGCCGGCGATGGCCGCAG
>JAUXAE010000078.1 GCA_030620035.1 Dehalococcoidales bacterium | reverse complement strand
ATGATATAGAACGTGTTGAAGACCTGGCGAAACTGCCAGTACTAACCAAACAGCTTGTAAGAAGCAATTTTGATAACCTAATGGCATCGGGTTTCCCGGCCAAAGACCTCGTACCGAACTGCACCGGGGGTTCTACAGGAGAACCACTCGTCTTCTACAGTACACGAGATGACCTGTATAACTGGGGCTTCGCCGCGGGACAAAGAGCCTATCGGTGGGCCGGAAATGAGATAGGAGACAAGTGCCTCTGGCTGCGGGGGAGGTTGCCATACCGGTCGACAGTGGACAAGTTCAGGGAAACAGCGGCCCAATTCTTTGAGAGAGTAGTATTTCTTAACGCCCAAGAAATGGCGGAGAGGCTGCCGTTTTTTGTCCGCAAATTAAAGGATTTTCAACCGGCCTTCATACGGGGCTATCCTAGTGCTCTCTACCTGCTGGCGCGAGCTATTGAAAGGGAAGGCAAGCCCAGGCCCAGACTAAAGGCAATTATCACCACTTCAGAGCAGTTATATGACTATCAGAGAGACCTCTTCTCAAAAGTATTTGGGTGTGACACCTACAGCCATTACGCCTCATGGGAGGTACATGCCATTGCTACTGAATGCCCTGAGCATTCCGGCTACCACATAGCGGCCGAGAATGTAATCGTTGAAATTGCCGATGATGAAGGTGGGCCTGTCCCGGTGGGAGGGGAAGGGAGGGTATTAATTACCAACCTGCACAACTATGCTATGCCCTTCATAAGGTACGACATGGGCGATGTGGGCATAAGTTCTGATAAAGCCTGCCCCTGTGGCCGGGGTCTTCCCCTGCTGGCGGCGCTCAATGGCCGAACCTCCGATGTCATACTTACCACAAGTGGTAAGTCCATACCGGGCATGGTTCTACTCTGGGGTTTTCTGGCCTCTCTGGGCGTTGAACAATTTCAAATAGTGCAGGAAACCTACCAAAGGGTGGTAGTTAAGCTTGTCCTGGGCAGAGAATACCCGGCGGAGCACCTAGACAAGCTAACCAGGAAGGTTATAAGCCAGTACCGGCCCATATTGGGCCAAGATATGGATATTGCCGTAGAATTGGTTGACCAGATCCTGCCTACAGGGGCGGGGAAGAGAAGGGTTGTCATATCAAATCTGCCGCCGAGAGGCGAGGGGGACCCTGGACTACTGCTATGAAGTAGCTCAGCCACGACCCACAACTAGGAAAACAGGGACTGCTTCGGGAGAACAATTGCGCCCAGGCTGACCGTCCTATCTAGCAGTGCCAAGTATATCTTCCAGAAAGATTAGCATGTATGAACCCCTAGGTGACTCCCTGAAGAAAATAGCCCGGGGCACAGGTATCGCCTTGGCAGGAATGACCCTAGGGGTGCTGTTTGCCTTTATCGCCAGGCTGATTGTTGCCCGCTACGGCCTAGAGGCTAACTATGGAATCTTCTCCCTGGCTCTGGTGGTATTAAGCGCTGCGGTCACAATATCCAGTCTGGGCCTGACCCGAGGAGCCGCCAGATACATAGCCTTCTTTCGTGGTGCCGGTGATGAGGCCAAGGTCCCGGGGACTATATTGGCCTCGCTCAGGTTCAGCACAGTGGCCAGCATTATAGTTGGCCTGGTTATTTTCTTGGCCGCCGAACCCATCTCAGTAAGTATCTTCCACACCTCCGACCTAATTCCGGCACTCAAGATATTCGCCATTGGCATACCCTTTGTTACCCTGATAAGCATTTTGGTCGCCTTTTTCCGCGGCTTTGACCGGGTAGAGCCTGGGGTGTATTTCCAAGGCATTACCCTAAATGCCCTATTCCTCATCCTCTTGCTTGTCATTATCGCTGCCGGATTAGCCTTCGCCAGCGTGTTTTATGCCTATCTGGCGGCCATCATCATTACCTTTATTGCCCTGGTCATATACACGGCCCGAAAACTGCCCCGGCTGATAGGCCTAACCGGCATGAGAGGCACCCCCCCGGTGACCAGAGAACTCCTCTTATTTTCCCTGCCCCTTCTCGGCTCGGCCATTATGATTACCATAATGTTCCATATTGATACCCTGATGCTGGGCTACTTCAAAACACTGGAGATGGTGGGGTTTTACAATGCCGCCTTCCCGCTGGCAGCGTTTATCTCAATGCCGCTACACGCCATGCTCCTAATCTATATGCCGGTGGCTACCGGTCTATACTCACGAAACCTGATACCTGAGCTGAGGAGAAACTACCTCATTGTAACCAAGTGGCTTATCTCCCTAAGCCTGCCCATTTTCCTCATCCTGGCCCTGTTCCCGGAGGCAGTCCTCCACCTTTTCTTCGGGCAGAGCTATCTGCCGGCGGCCACGGCCCTGCGCATCCTGTCGCTAGGTTTTATCATCAACAACCTTATGGGACCAAACGGGGGAACACTGATAGCCCTGGGGCATTCCAGGTTCATATTCTGGGCCACTCTAGCCACGGCGATAATGAATATTGTCCTGAATATTGTGCTCATCCCGCCGCTAGGTTTAGTTGGCGCCGCCATTGCCTCAGTAGTCTCAATCACTGTAGTGAACTTTATCCGTTCACTGAGGCTCTACCAGCTATCACGGGTTCAGCCACTGAGTAAGAACCTGCTTAAGCCAGTGGCCATCTCCATAGCCCTGGCCTTCCTCATTCAAATCCTGGCCTGGAATGTCATCACCATTACCTGGTGGATGTTACCCCTGCTATTTATTCTTGCCTACGGTATATACGGCCTAGCCATGCTATTTACCAGAAGTTTTGATAAAGAAGATATCGCCCTGCTCCTTGAGATAGAAAAGAGGAGTGGCCTCAAGGCCACTCCCATCAAGAAACTGCTGAGGAGATTCCTGTAACTACAGCTTACCCAGCTTCTTAAGCCTTGCTCTTATTCTCTCTTTTCGGTAAGCGGTCTTTATAGGCTGTGACCACCTATGTTCTTGTTGCTAACAAGTTTGTCACCCCCCCTCGTTGATACCTTCCAACAAGAGAGGTAATATCCACCGGTACTATTCGTTCTTTACCTTCGCTTATTTGGTAAAGCTTAAATCCATACCCCATAAGTCTATTGAGGAATTCCTGTGGGGAGGAACCAAAGCACCTCAACCCCTCTGGGCTAAATTCAACCACTAGCTTTAGGTTTTTATTACTCTCAATTATATTCTCCATTCCCTGAATAACTGCCAATTCTGCTCCCTCAACATCTATCTTGGCGAAATCAACCCTGTGGCCGAAATCTTTAAGAAAATCATCTAGGGTCTGCACATCCACCTCAACACTATTCCCACTGAAGTTAGTAACATTTGCCCTTGATAGAGAATGATGAGTCCACCTAGTCTTATCTAGGAATATAACAGCCCTCCCATTCTTATCTGAAATAGCTATCTGCGTAGGGATAACATTGTGATAGCCATTTAGTTTGATGTTCCTCACCAGTAAGCTAAAATTATATGGCTCAGGCTCAAAGGCAAAGACCCTCCCCTCTTCACCTACCAGCTTTGCTGCTATTAATGTAAAATAGCCTATATTAGCCCCAATATCTAATACCACCATCCCCTTTTGAATTATGTCCTTGAAGAGCCTGGTGGTCCCTCTTTCCCAGCTACCGCGTGTGAGTAGAAGCGGAGCAAAGACCGTGTCTCGAGTATCAACATACATCTTGTGCTCCCCAACCTTGATTAAAATGATTCCCTTGGGTGCTAGCCATCGATAAAGAAGGTGGAACAATCTTCTTACCAAGAGGAGCCGGCCAAGCCCCTTGCCGGTTAAAGGTTTTACTACCTGCCTAAAAAGTGAAAATAGCACCCCTACCTCCATAACCAAAATTATGGCTCACGTTTTCCCCTAGAACTACCTGATTATCGTTCCCCGGTTGATAGCTCCGCTAATCATAGCTTAGGAATCTTCTTAAGCCTTGCCCTTATCCTCTCCATTTCGTTAGCTGTCTTTGCCTCTCGTTTGAGCTGTTTGAACTCCAGAATCCTATTTACCGCCTCCAGCTCAAAGGCCCTGGCTTCCTCTGAACCGTGAAGATTGTGCCCCTCCTGGGGGTCGTTTCTCAGGTCATAGACTTCCTCCGAGAGCACGGTACTGGCTTCATCCAGGCTCTCGGTGCGGATATACTTCCAGTTAGGAGTACGGTAAGCTATAAACCTTCGTCCCCAGTCTGATTTATTAAGTATACATATAGTACCCCGGGGAGTGCTTTCTTGCCCCTTCATTACCGGCAGCAGGCTTTGCCCCTGGAAATGGGTAACACTGTCAAGGCCGACCAAGTCAGTAATGGTGGGCGCCAGGTCTATAAGACTCACCTGCTGTTTAACTACGATACCGCCCTTTATGCCGGGCCCGGCCATTATCAGCGGAACACGGACGATGCCGTCATACAGGGACTGGTGACCGTATCTACCGTGCTCACCAAATTCATCACCGTGGTCGGCGGTTACAATAACTACTGTATCGGCCAGTTCCTCACCCAGACTATCAAGCAGCGAACCAATGCAATCATCAACATATCTTATATCGGCATCATACAGGTCAACCAGGGTAGCTACCTCAGATGATGATAGCTTCCCGGGGTCTTTTAGCATCTTACGATATAGCCTGGCCATCTTCTTACGGCTGATTGGCTGGCTTCTGAATTCACGCAGATACTTAGCTTGGGGCAGATAGGGGTGGTGAACATCCATGTAGTGAAGCCACAGGAAGAAACCTTCCCGGTGCTCCTTAAGCCAGGTGAGCCCCTGATTGGTTATCCCTTCAGCAGTGATAATGGGCCGTCTCACGAAGTGGAATAAGATGGGGCGGAGTATCCTGGCCAGTTTGCCAATGGCTTTAGCCGTCAAGCCACCCCGACGCTTCGCTTGGGATATCATCCAGATACGTCCCTTAATCAGACTAAGCTCACCCATACTATCACTGAAAGTGTCAAACCCCCGGCCATAGCCATAGTAGCGAGACAGAAATGGATTGGAATGATAGCTGGCTGTCTGGTAGCCGGCTTCTTTCAATTGCTCCGCCAGGGTAGTTTCTGGCCCGGATACTGCTCCAGCCCTATCCACTTGCGGCATCACCGACGCCAGAATGGCAGGAAAGGCATCTGGTGTGTGACCGCCATTGGATATTGCCTCTCGGAATAGCACCCCCCTTGAGGCCAGACTATCTATATTGGGGCTGGTGTTCCGGTGATAACCATAGCAGCCCAGATGGTCAGACCTTAAGGAATCAATAGTTATTAGAATAATATTTGGTCTTGGTACTGGCATATGGTTATTTATCCTCCTGCCTTGCTAACTGTCCTATTCTCACCCAGGTCATAAA
>JAUXAE010000013.1 GCA_030620035.1 Dehalococcoidales bacterium | reverse complement strand
GCAGACATTAACAAACTCAAAGAACTCGCCAGGGGGAATACTCCTACAGGGGTAATGAGTATAAAACTTGGTAGAACGGAAAATGCCATCTACGACAAGGCATCTGAACAAGACATATCATTAAAACCAACAAACAAGCCGCCTTACAATAGGCGCAAATCTAAGTAAGGATTCTCATAGCTTTTTCATATAATTTGCGTTCTTTGTTTGTCCATTTATGTTTGTGGTCTACTAGGGCGGACGCAAGTGTATTGAGTGCTTCAATAAGGATTGTTTTATCCATAAACACCTCCATCTATTAAGGGGGATATATTGAATAAAGCATTAGGAATTTTACTAATCCTAATAGGAATACTTTTTATATTTATAATGCCAGCGACAGAACTTTTAAACCATGCTTTGTCTATAGTAATAGGTGTTTTAATTATCTACGGCGGATACCTTCTTTTTAAAAGAAAGAGGCAATAATTTACTTGTCCTCAAGGGATAGTTACCTTATCTTAGACTCCCCCTCGCCCCCCTAGGTGTGTACTCACCGGCCGCCTGGACTAGGAGGGCCAGGCTCATCAGGAAGTCATCATGTCCCTGGGCCGGCTCAACATAGAAATTCATCGTCTTGTTGGCCCGGTACTGGCTCTTGGCCCTTTCCATCTCAAGCCAGAACTGCTGATATTCGGCCGAGCTGTCCTCGGCATACATTTTCAAGCTACCCGAGTTTATGGCCGCCAGCAGGTTAAAGCCCAGCTGTGACTTTGACTGGGCGGTGAAGGTGAACGGCGAAACCCTTGAGCCTAATGACTGCCTCAAAAAAGAGGCTACCGGCTGGCCAACCCCGGTGGCATCAACCACAATCTTGCGGCAGTGCCAGACATTGCTAAGAATGTCAACCAACTGGGGGTAAAGCTCGGTATGCTTCTTGCCCGTCCACCGGTAGTGCTCAGCAATCCTGACCCGGGGCTGCCTTAACAGCTGACTGCATTTTGAGAAGTCCAGCTCACCGATGGTGACCACGGTTGAGTCCTGATGCGGCTTCAGGGCCCTTAAGGCTCCATCGGCCTCTTCCTCGGCCTCACCGGCCAGGTCAATGCCGGCGATATAGAGCTTGCCCGGCTCAGGCTGGTGCCTTCTCGGCTGGTGGCCGGCTAGCTGGGCCCTCTGCTCGTGGCTCAAGAAACCACCGCCGCCACGGATGGGCTCAAGACAGTACTGGGTTAGAAACAGGGGGTGATTCTCACCCAGACGCTCCTTCTCGGCGGCAACATAGGCCCGGTATTCAGGGTTGTATTTGGCTATTTCCTGCCAGTCATAGCGGAAGTGGCGTCTGATGCCGTCCCGCCTCTCCAGTTCCAGGTTTTGCTGCTTTACCTCCTCCAGCAGGCTGGCATCGTCCCAGGTGGTGCCGTAGTGGACACAGGTGGCATTGGTGGTGGCCCCCATTGGTTTAAACTCCTTGGTGTATTTCTCCCTGCTGACGTCCTGGGACTCATCTATCTCCAATAGCAGGTGGGCGGTATTGCCGACAACATTGGCCGACTCATCAGCCGATAGGAAGATGGCCCGGGCACTGCCCAGCCTGATGATGTAGCCCAGTTCGGCTGTCCAGATGCCGCTAAAGCCGGCGTCGTTTAGCCTGTCTTTTAGGCGCATCATGGAGATAACTGTCTGCGGCTTGAAGGTAGGGGCGCACTTTACCAGGTTGCGCGGCTGGGTCATAAAAAAGGTTAATAGCAGCAGTTCCAGCTGGGCCGACAGTTCATTTTTGCCCCCCTGCCGGGCAATCTCAACCGAGAAGGTAAGACCCTTGTGGCTAAAGACACTTCTCAAGATGGCCAGGGCTACCTGCCGCTGGTAGGGGCGCAGTCTAATTATTTTATCCCCTTTAATATTTATCAGGGAACCCACCCCCTTTTTCCCCCTCCCTTCCTATAGGGAGGGGGAATGATTTTATAAAGAGGGGCGAAGCCCCTCTTAGGCGCTCCCTTTGTCACTGTTTCACAGTAAGGGGGAAGCCTGAAGGGGCGGTCAACCCCTTCAGAAACTATAATTCCCCTTCCCCTTGATAAGGGGAAGGGGATGCAGGGGATAGGGTTACCTAATTCACTATTTATCAATGAACGTCCCGATGCCAATGCCCAGGGGCAGGGCGACATCTCTGAGGACATTGGCTATTGCCTCCTTCAGTCCCTTCTTGTCCTCCTTGCTGATGTTGTACTTGGTCTTTACCAGCCGGGCTAGGGCATTGGTTGCCTGCATAATAAGCCTGATATTCTCCGGATTGTGCCTCAGGATGGACTTTATCTTGACCCTCAGCAGGGCAATCTCATCATCAATACCCTCAACGCCGGTGGCTAGCTCAAAGTCGAGCTGCTCGGCTTGATCAAGGACTTTGGAGTAGAAACCGTGCTTCCTAGCGTTCTGATTGCCCTTTGGGGCGCCTCTTTTTCGTTTCTCTTTTGCTGGCATGCGGTTTCTCCTCGTTGTTTAACAGCCTGGCGGCGACTAAGACAATGGTGTGGGCGGCCAGGTCCCATCTCTGCTTTTCTACGGCTAACCTTAAAAGCCTCATTTTCCTCCCCCAGCAAATATACCCCTGTATAATAGCACATACGTTCTAATAAGGCCACCGGGTTTTGTCATTTTTCTTATGATTGATATTATGGCCTGATGGCTCTAAAATAGGTGGTGAAAATGAACCTGGCCAGACAGCTTTATCAACTTCAGGGGGTTGAGCTTGAGATTGAGGCCAAGGAGCCGGCTCTAGCCCAAACTATCCGCCAGCTTGGTGATAAAAAGGTGGTGGTTGAGGCTGAGGCCAGTCTGGCTTCAGAGAAGCAGCGCCTTGGGGAACTGGAGCGCCAGCAGCGGGCCGCCGAATGGGAAATAGATGACCTGGGCACCAAGCTGGCTACCGCCAGAGAGGCCCTCTATAGTGGCCGGATAAGGAATCCCAAGGAGCTAACCAATCTCCAGCATGAGGTGGATGGGCTGAAAGCAAGGCGTGACCAACTGGAAGAGAAGGCCCTTGGGATAATGGAGCGGGTTGAGCAGGCTGAAGCCAATGTTGCCGCCAAAAGCCAGGGGCTTAACAAACTAGAGACGGAGTGGCGGCTCAAACAAAAAGAGCTGTCATCTGAGAAGGAGCACCTTAGTGGGGAGCTGTCTCAGCTTGGGCAGAAGCGGAAGATGCTCTCAGCTGAGATAGACCCGGCGGCGGTTGAGCTCTACCGCCAGCTTAAGATACAGAAGGGGCGGGCGGTGGCCAGGGTGGAGCAGGGGACCTGTCGCGGCTGTGGCATTCTGCTGTCCTCAGCTTTACTCCAGCGGGCCCGGGGCAGTGAGCTGGTCAGGTGCCCTAGCTGTGGCCGCATCCTGTTCCTGGAGGGATAAACATCTGGAGTAGATGATAGAAAACAGGGTGATGATTCATTCCGACGGCGTCTCGCGGGGCAACCCGGGACCGGCGGCCATAGGGGCCATTATTGTGGATGGTTCGGGCCGCTTACTGGCCACCATCTCACGGCGCATTGGTCGGGCGACCAATAATCAGGCTGAGTACCGGGCGGTCATTGCCGCCCTTGAGGAGGCTATCAAATTGGGCGCCCGGCAGGTGGTGCTATGTTCAGATTCCGAGCTGATAGTCAGGCAGATCAGGGGTGACTATCGGGTAAAGAAGCAGGCTCTAAAACCCCTGTACTGGCGGCAAAAGCAACTACAGGGCTCTCTGGAAAACTTCACTATAAAACATATCCCTCGCCAGCAAAACAAAGAGGCTGATAGGCTGGCCAATAAGGCATTTGAGTGACCTCAAGGCTATCGCTGCTAAAGGCTGTTTAGTAAAGGGATTGAAAGGGGCTAAGCCCCTTTATGGGATTCTCTTCCCTATAGCTGCCTGTTGACTTATAATGCTTTCTATACTAGAGTATAGTTAGGTCAAGTAGACCGGGTGGCCGCTCGCTTTTTAAGCGGGAGGAAAGTCCGAGCTCCCCCGGGAAGTATGGTGTGTACCGCCCAGAGGGGTGACCCTATGGAAAGTGCCACAGAAACACACCGCCAGCGCCGGCTATTTAGGTAGCCACTGCCGGCAAGGGTGAAATGGTGAGGTAAGAGCTCACCAGCGGCCGGGTGACCGGTCGGCTGGGTAAACCCCATCCGGAGCAAGGCCAAATAGGGGGACTAAAGGGACGCCCGGCCTGTCCCTGGGTTGGCCGCTTGACCCTGGTGGTAACATCAGGGCTAGATAGATGGTCACCGCTCCAGAACCTGGAGTACAGAACTCGGCTTACAGGTTTACTTGGCCTTTTTTAAGTGCCTCTTCTTAGAATCTATCTTTGGTTAAAAAGATTTTTTACGGCCAGCTTGGGGATAAGAAAAGGGGTAAAAATAAGCTATCGGCCAGAGTTCCCAAGGACTGACCGGGCTAAAAAAGTAACCCCAACCGCCCTCAGCCGATTTGCCCGCCAGAGTTATCGGGTAGTGTATAATATCTGGAGTCTATGGAAACCATCAGTCCGGTGGCCACCGAGTTTATTCTCTTCTGCCAGCAGCGCTGTAGCCAGGGGTGGCCGGCCCTTTATGACGAGATGTGCTGGGTAGCCGGGCACCGTTTGTTCCGGGGTATGGGCTATTTGGAGTTAAGCCAGCTGGGCTTGTCCTTTGGTCTAACCGATATTGAGGCTACCATCAGCCTGGTGGAGGCGGTCACCTGTCAAAGCAGAAACCTGGTCACCAAAGCCTAAAATCCATAGTTTCAAAGATGGCAAAGGCCCTGAGGGATGAAACCTTCGGGCTTTTTTATTATTATATGCTTATAATTCGACAAAAATAACTGGAGGGCAGGCCAATGTCACAGAGAGTAAAAATAATAGTTATAACCCTGTTGCTTTTAGTTAGCCTGGCCCTATCCTTTGGTGCCGGCTACACACTGGGTATCCTTAAGCCTGTTGACTACGGTCGTGGTATCGGCAGTGTCGTAGAGGCCTGGGACATCATCGTCGAAGAGTATGTCGAAAAGGACAGGATTGACGTTGATTCCCTGGCCGAGGCGGCCATCAGGGGTATGGTTGAGGCCCTGGAAGACCCCTATACTGCCTATCTGGACCCTGAGGCCTATGAGCTGAGCCTGGCCGACATTGAGGGACGGTATGAGGGTATTGGTGCCGCGGTAGGTGTTAGGGAGGGGCAGATAACGATTATCGCCCCCTTTGCTGATTCGCCGGCGGCCGCGGCCGGTATCAAGGCTGGCGATATCATCCTGGAAATAGATGATCGCCCCACCTCAGGAATGAGCCTGGTTGAGGCGGCGGCCTTTGTCCGTGGGCCCAGGGGAACTACGGTAAGGCTGCTTATCCTTCACCAGGGTGAGACCGAGCCTGAGGAGATTGAGGTGGTCAGGGATGAGATTCTACTGACCAGTGTCCATTTTGAGATGATGGGCGATATCGCCTATATTAACATTACCCGCTTTACCGAGCAAACCAATGACGAGCTGTCCCCGGTACTGCTGAGTGTAGGCCAGCAGGAAGCTAGAGGTATTATCCTTGACCTGCGCAGTAACCCCGGTGGCCTGCTTGGGGCGGTGATTGATGTTACCAGCCGCTTTTTGAGTGACGGCGTAGTCCTAACTGTGGTCGATAATGAAGGTGGTCGCGAGACCCATCAGGTGACTTATCAGGAAGTAACCACTGGGCTGCCTATGGTAGTTCTGGTGGACGGTTTTAGTGCCAGCGGCAGTGAGGTACTGGCCGGCGCCCTTCAGGACCATGCTCGGGCAATAGTTGCCGGCACGACAACATTTGGTAAGGGCAGTGTCAACAAGCTGTATCAGCTTCAGGATGGTTCCGGGCTTTATATTACCATTGCCCGCTGGTACACCCCTAGCGGCCGCCTTATAGAAGGCCAGGGCATAGTCCCGGACTATGAGCTTGAGCTTACCGGCGAGGATTTAATTAACTGGGCACTTGACTACCTGATGGCCAGCAGCCCGTGACTGCCCGATTCGGCCGCTCCTTGATTTATCTGGTAAGGTTGTTATAATGTTAAAGATAATCAATAAAGGAGGAGGGATTGGATGAAGATTGTTAGCTTGTGCGGTGGTAGTGGCTGTTGTCCCGTGGTCAAGGTAGCCGATGACCGTGTTGAGATTGGTGAGCAGGGCAACACCTGTGTCCTCAAGAAGAGTGAGTGGGAAACGCTGAGGAAGAAGATATTGGACGGAGAGCTCTAGCCCGGTCTGATATTTAACGCCATGAATGCGGGGCGGGGTGAATAACCCGGCCCCGCATTTATTTGACCCCTCGGCTAGTGATAGCCTATAATCTGCTGATGGTTTAGGTGGCTTTAAGCTAAAGGCATGGATGAAATTAGACAGATTGAAGAGCTGAAGACAGGAGCCCTCCGGGAACTAGTCGCTATTGGCAGCACCAAGGGCCTGGAGGCTTGGCGGGTTGGCTATTTGGGTAAAAAGAGCCAATTGACCGGGGTGCTGCGTAGCCTGGGCCGATTGCCCCTGGCGACCAGGAAAGCGGTTGGCGCCCGGGCCAATGAGGTCAAGGCTGAGCTTGAGGCTGGCTTTAAGCAAAAGGAACAGGCCCTGCTTGGGGCGCAGCTTGAAACACTATCTGGGGAAGAGGCCGTTGATGTTACCCTGCCCGGCCGTGCCCTGCCCGAGGGACGGCTGCATCCGGTTACCCAAGTACTCCATGAAATAAGTGACATCTTTGCCTCTATGGGCTTTAAGGTGGTGGAGGGGCCCGAGGTGGAGTGGGATTACTACAATTTTGAGGCCTTAAACATTCCCAAGGAACACCCGGCCCGTGATACTATGGCCACGCTGTGGCTGGATTACGAGACGGAAAGCGGTGACCGGCCGATGCTACTGCGTACCCACACCTCACCGATGCAAATCAGGTTTATGGAGAAGGTAAAGCCGCCGCTAAGAATCGTGGTGCCGGGTAAGGTGTTTCGCTATGAGGCTACTGATGCCACCCATATACCCATGTTCCACCAGATTGAGGGCCTGGCGGTGGATAAGGGTATTTCCATGGCTGACCTTAAAGGGACTCTTTACGAGTTTGCCCGCCGTTTCTTCGGCCCGGATAGGCAGGTTCGCTTCCGCTGTGACTACTTCCCCTTTGTCGAGCCCGGTGTTGAGATGGCTATTGAGTGTGCCGTCTGTAAAGGGGCTGGCTGCCGTTTGTGCGGCGGTAGTGGCTGGATTGAGATATTGGGTGCCGGCATGGTTCATCCCAAGGTGCTTGAGCGGGTAGAAATTGACCCCGGTATCTACAGCGGCTTTGCCTTCGGCATGGGTATTGAGCGCATCCCGATGCTTCGCTATGGCGTTGATGATATTCGGCTGTTCTACACCAGTGACCTGAGGTTCTTGAGGCAGTTTTAGAACAATGAAGGTCCCCGTTAGCTGGCTTAAAGAATATGTTAGTATCGACCTGCCGTTAAAAAAGCTGGCCGAGCGGTTGACTATGGCCGGCAGTGAGGTCAAGGGGATACAGGAAGCTGGTGGCAGCTGGAAAAATATCTTTGTTGGTCAGATTGTTGACATTAAGCCTCACCCCAATGCTGACCGGCTCAGCCTGGTTACCGTCGATTTGGCCACCGAACAGCTGACCGTTGTCTGTGGCGCCCCCAATCTCAAGCTAGGTGATAAGGTGGCCTTTGCCCGGGTCGGTGCTGAACTTATTGATGGCCACAGCGGACAGAGGGTCATCCTGAAACCGGCCAGGATTCGCGGCGTTGACTCCGGTGGTATGGTCTGCTCGGAGAAGGAGCTGGCCATCTCTGACCGTCATGAAGATATTATGGTCTTGCCTCCTGAGGCACCGGTGGGCGCTCGGCTGACCAGAAGTGCTATTCTTGACCTGGATATAACACCTAATCGCCCCGACCTGCTGTCGGTGATTGGTATCGCCCGGGAGATTGCCGCCCTGACCGGCCAGAAGCCGACTATTGCTGAGGCTACCTATGAGGAAAAGGGGGCGGCTATAGAAAAGAAGATATCGGTAGAGATTGTGGACACCGACCTGTGCCCCCGCTATTGCTGCAGCCTGATTAATGGTATCAAGATAGGCGACTCCCCTGAATGGCTTAAATCAAGACTATCGGCCTGTGGTCTGCGGCCGATAAACAACATTGTCGATATTACCAACTATGTCATGCTGGAGTACGGGCAGCCGCTACACGCCTTTGACTATGATAGGATTAGGGGTAAGAGGATTATCGTGCGCCGGGCCTCGGCTGCTGAGACTATTGTCTCCCTAGAAGGGGCCCAGCGGGTACTTGATGGTGATATGCTGGTCATTGCCGATATGGAGCGGGCAATAGCTATTGCCGGTGTTATGGGTGGGGCCAACAGTGAGGTAGACCAGGAGACCAGTTCCATCCTGCTGGAGTCGGCCAACTTTAATCCAGCCAGCATCCACTACACCAGCCACAGGTTACGTCTGGCCAGCGAGGCGGCCATGCGCTTTGAGAGGGGTATCAGTCCTGAGCTGCCGCTGCCGGCCATCAAACGGGCCACGCAACTAATCCTGGAGTTGGCCGGCGGCAAAGTCGCCCAGGGCATAGTTGATGCCTACCCGGGCAAGAAACAGCCGAAGGCCATTCTACTGTCCCAGAATAGGGTAAGAGCCGTCCTGGGTGTTGACATTAGTATTAACCAGGTAGCCAGAGTACTGACTTCACTGGGCTGTAGCTGGACTCCGGAGATGATAGATGAGCTTGAGGATTTTGGCTTGGAGGAGGTCAGTGAAGAGATCCTGGTTTATCCTCCTTACTGGCGGAGTGACCTAAATCTGGATGTTGACCTTATTGAGGAGGTGGCCCGGATTATCGGCTATGATAGGATTCCGGTGGCGATGCTGGCTCATCCCCTGCCCCAGCAAGACCCTGAGCCCAGTATAACCCTTAAACAGAGGGTCAGTCAGAGCCTTACCGGCTACGGCTTTCAGGAGGTGATTACCTATTCATTAACCAGCCTGGAGGTGCTTAAGCGGCTGTGGCCTGAGTCTAATTCCCCGGAACCAATGCCCCTGCGTGTGGCCAATCCGATGACCATTGACCAGGAGTATCTAAGGACTACTTTGAGAGCCAACCTTTTGGAGGCGGTGGCCAACAACAGGCGGCACGAGGAGGGCGGTATCAGGCTCTTTGAGCTGGGCCGGGTATTCCTACCCCGGCCGGGTGATTTACCTGATGAGCCTGAGGTGTTGTGTGCTGTCTTAAGCGGCTCGAGCCTGGGAAAAAGCTGGTCGGCTGAAGGTAAACCCTTTGATTTCTTTGACGCCAAAGGAGCAGTGGAGAGCCTGCTTAGCCAGCTGGGTGTTACCGCCGACTTTGAGGTCGGCAATGATAAAGGTCTGCGCCCTGGGAGTCAGGCGATAATAGTGGTGGCCGGTGATAGGCTGGGAGTTGTGGGCCAGTTTCATCCCAGGGTAAGCCAGGCCTTTGATATTTCAGGGCCGGTCTATCTCTTTGAGCTCAACCTGACCGCCCTTCTGCCCCATACCCTGAGCCACAAGGGTTATCAGCCGATAGCCCGCTATCCGGCTATAGTCAGGGATATAGCGATAATAGTTGATGTCGGGGTAACTCACCGGCAGGTAACCAAGGTCATCAAGGGCTTCTCACTGGTAAAACAGGTGACTCTCTTTGATGTCTATAGTGGTAAGCCGGTGCCCACGGGCAGGAAGTCACTGGCCTACCGGCTGACCTTCCAGTCACCGAGCCACACCCTGACCGATGAAGAGGCCGACAGGGTTCAGCAGCAGATTCTGGACAGGCTGTCCACTGAGCTTGGAGCTACTTTGCGGGGTTGATGTTATCTTGCGTTTGTTTATCGGGGAGTCTAAGAGGGGCGTTAGCCCCTCTTTTCTAATCCTTTCCCCTCCCTTACAAAGGGAGGGGGAGCGGACGCAATTGATACAACCTCGCAGGCCCCGGAATCTCTCCACCTTGTTCTAACAAGACCCATTGTTAGGCCATCAAAGCGACACAGTGTTTGAAGTTTAGTCCATTTCTACAATGATGTCTAGAATCAGTACTTGCTAATATTGTTCAAGGCTGAAACACACGTCGATAGAATCCGGCAGTGACCTGCCCCCATAAGTAGTACCACTTGTTAAGTTAGAGTTACCGGTATTATAGCCTCAGGAGCAGGTGGCCGGGCCTAGGTCAGAGCTTATTACCTCTATTCCTTTCTTCCCTTCACCCTCCTGAAGTCAGAATGACAATAAAAATGACAGAAGTAAAATTTAAGGAGACTATTGACAAACCATCAGCTTGTTTGTATAATGCGTATAATTTGCATTGGGCGAAATATATGTCCAGGGCTGAGTGTTTTCAGGAGGAAGTTCCCGTGGCTGTAAAAACAGAAAAGGTACAACTTATAGAGCATGTGCTTGAGCTGGAGGAAAAAGTATACCGGGCACTACGCCCCATCATGCCCAAGGAGTGGCTTTGTGTGGATCTCACCATGCCCCAACTCAAGATTATGCTGCTTTTGTTCACCGATGGTCCTGCCCGCATGGGGGTTCTGGCCTCTACCCTGGGGGTAAGTGTGGCCACGACAACAGGTATTACAGACCGCCTGGTTCAGCAAGACCTGATCGTTAGAAGTAGTGACCCCGAGGATAGAAGAGCAGTCGTCTGTAGCTTGTCTGAGAAAGGGAAGGAAGTGGTGAGGCGGCTGTGGGAGTTGGGGCAGTCCCGGGCGAGAAGCCTTCTGGAGAAAATGACACCCTCTAGACTCAGGCTTCTCTGTGAAGCAATGGAGACAATTCTTGAGGCCGCAGAGGGTGTTGAACAGGATGAACTTACCCGGGAGAACCCGAGCGACAAAAGAAATCCAGCTAAACCAAATTAGCCTAGGCAGGGAGTAATAATGATGAATTTCCTGACCAGACTTTCGGTGCGTAACCGGTGGCTGACATTGATACTGACGACACTGGTAATCTTAGCCTCTATCTTGGCCATCGGCAACATGAAGATGGAGCTGATACCGGACATTGAATTTCCGATAATCAGTGTGGTCACTGTCTATCCCGGGGCGCCGCCAGCCCTGGTGGCCGACGAAATCACTGTACCTGTTGAAAGCGCTATCGCTGAGGCCGGGGACTTTAAGGAAATCACCTCTACCTCATCCCGCAATGTGTCCTTTATCATGGTCCAGTATGATTTTGGTACCGATATGGATGAGGTGGCCAGTGAAATCTCGCAAAGCCTTGCCGGATTAACCCTCCCCACCGGGGCCCAGCCACCCCAGTTCTTCCCCATGAGCATGGATATAATGCCGTTGGTAGCCCTGAGCCTGGCGGGTGACATCAGTACAGTTGAGTTAAGAGGCATCGCCATCTCCCAGGTCGTGCCCCGGCTGGAAGCCGTTGAAGGCGTCTATGCAGTCGAGGTGATTGGCGGCGAGGAGCAGGTTATTATTGCCCTGGACATTGGCAGAATGAACCAGGCCGGCATCTCTCCCTCTCAGGTAGCCGGTGCCCTCGGTGCCTACCAGTACAGCTCGCTAGACGAGATTGAGAACACACCCCTGGCCATGTCTCAGCTCACGGTTAAGGACATAGCCGGGGTGGCCCTGGGACCGGCGCTGGGGACGGCCATCACTAACACCAATGGCCAACCCAGCGTCAGCATCGTGGTCACCAAGGACCCCGAGGCCAATATGGTTGAAGTGGCCAATGCCGTTGTCGCTGAGGCGGAGAGTATTAAAGAAATCTTAGGTAACAACGTGGAACTGATTACTGTGCTTGACCAGTCGGACTTTATCGAGCGGGCTATAGGCGACCTTTACCGGGAGGCTATAATCGGGGCTATTCTGGCCGTGGTGGCCATCTTCCTCTTCCTGTTGGCCTTCCGGGCCTCCCTGGTTACCGCCATTTCCATCCCCCTAAGCGTATTGATAGGCTTCCTGGCCATGTGGCTCTGGGGAATTACGATTAACCTGCTCACCCTGACCGCTATGGCTCTGGCTGTAGGCAGGGTAGTGGATGATGCCATTGTTGTCCTGGAGGTTATCTACCGCCACCTGAAGCGGGGTGAGGGGTTCAAAGAGGCGGCCATAAACGGCGCCCGCGAAGTGGCCACCCCTATTACCTCGGCCACCATTGCTACCGTAGTCGTGTTCATACCCCTGGCCCTTGTCGGCGGGATGGTTGGCGAGCTGTTTCTGCCCTTCGCCCTCACGGTGATCTTCGCCCTGCTGGCCTCGCTGCTGGTGGCACTCACCGTGGTGCCCGCCCTGTCTGGCTTTATAAGCCCCAAGGAGATAAAAAAGGAGGCCGAAGCCGAATCAAGGGGAACATGGTACCAGCGTGCTTATAAACCGGTGCTGAAATGGGCACTGGGCCACCGCGCCATTACCCTGCTCATCACCGCCGCACTCGTTACCGGCAGCTTCGCCCTGCTGCCCATCATTGGCACCTCCTTTCTCCCCACCACCTCGGAGAAGATGGTGATGGTGGAGATTGAGATGCCACTGGGGACAGACCTTGAGACCACAGCTGAGATGGCAGGTCAGGTGGAGAGGGTCATCGCCGATAGCCTTAGCTGGAAAATCTATGAGACCACTGTCGGCACCTCAACGGCCTTCGGCGGTTTTTCCCCCATGGGGGGAGGAGGCGGCTCAAACAGCGCCTTCATCATGGTTATCCTTCAGTCAGATGCCGACCTGGAAACTGAGGCCGCCTTACTGCAGGGGCTCGTCCAGCCGCTTGAGGGGGAGGGAAAGATTACCGTCTCCGCCGGCATGGAGGGAGGGATGCCCGGGATGAGCTCCAGTTCCCTGGTGATAACCATCACCGGCCAGGATTCGCAAAGTGTGGCTGGGGCTGCCGATGAGATTATAACCGCCCTAGAAGACATTAGCGGCTTGGCCGACATTGAAAGCGATGTTATCCGGGCCATACCACAGCCCCAGATTCAGCTTGACCCGGTCAGTGTGATGGAGCACGGGCTTGACCTCGGGGAGCTCAATATGGAGCTGGGCCTGCTGATGACGGGAGCACCGGTGAGCCAGCTCAATCTGAACGGCGATGTATACGAGGTCTTCATGGCGCCGCCGATGCAGCAGGTTGGCAGTCTGGAGCAACTAAGGGAAATGAGAATTGGCCTGACCGATACGGTAGCCCTGAGTGACATTGCTGCGGTGAGCTTTGAGCTGGAGTCGACCCAGATCCACCGTGCCGACCAGAAACCGGCCGTTCAGATTACAGCGGCCATAACCGAGAAGGATGTCGGTGCCGTCAACTTAGAGGTAGAAGACAGGATTAATGCCCTGTCCCTGGCCCCAGGGGTGGGAATAAGCATGGGCGGTGTCTTTGAGGATATGACTGAGGGCTTTGGTCAGATGGGTATCGCCATAATAGTGGCTATCTTCATCGCCTATCTTGTATTGGTGGTCACTTTCAGGTCGTTCCTCAACCCCTTTATTATCATGTTCAGCCTGCCCGTGGCTACCATTGGTGCCCTGCTGGGGCTACTGATAACTGGCCACACCCTGGGCATTTCGGCGCTGATGGGTCTGCTGATGCTGGTGGGCATCGTCCTTACCAACGCCATCGTGCTCATCGCCCTGGTGGATCAGTTACGGAGGAAGGGGCTCAGCGCCTATGATGCTCTGATTGAAGGGGGAAACATCCGGCTGCGGCCCATCCTGATGACTATGACGGCCACCTCATTTGCCATGTTCCCACTGGCCCTGGGCTTTGGCGAGGGCACCGTCATCGCCGCCGAGCTGGCAACAGTGGTCATCGGGGGACTTTTCACCTCGACACTGTTGACCTTAGTGGTAGTCCCCGTGATCTATAGCCTGTTTGACGGCCTGCGCCGCCGGGTGGCTAGGGGTTGACACTGAGGAACGGCACTGCAGCTTATTAGTTGGTAATACGATGGACATGATGGAAGGTATTTGAGCAACCGAAAAGGCTCAGGGCAGATTCTGGACAGGCTGTCCACTGAGCTTGGAGCTACTTTGCGGGCTTGATGTTATCTTGCGTTTGTTTATCGGGGAGTCAAAGAGGGGCGTTAGCCCCTCTTTTCTAATCCTTTCCCTTCCCTTACAAAGGGAGGGGGATAAAGTGGGGAGGGTTGCTAACAAATATCTAGGTGGGTGAGGTTTATAAACTATCTCCTAATTAGCTCCTTGAGCTTTTTGGCTGCCTTCTCAAGGGGCACAAGTTGGGATTCTTTCTCTTGCCGCCACTTTAGCTCAACGCTGCTTTTCTCCAGTGTCCGCCGGCTGATGGTTACCCGGATGGGTATCCCCAAGAGGTCGGCATCGTTGAACTTTACCCCCGGAGACTCTTCTCGGTCATCAAAAAGCACTTCTAGGCCCCGTGCCTCAAGCTCAGCATATAGGTTTTCGGCGGCCGGCTCAACCTCAGTATTTTCCAGATACAGGGGGCAGAGATAGACCTGATAGGGGGCGATAGCTAGCGGCCAGATAATACCCTTGTCATCATGGTTCTGTTCTATGGCGGCGGCCATTAACCGGCCCAGGCCGATGCCGTAACTGCCCATGACGATGGGGTGGGCGAGGCCACTGGCATCAGCGTAGACGGCCCCCAGTCTTTCACTCAGGAAGGTACCCAGCTTGAAGACATGGCCCACCTCAATGCCCCGGGTTGATGAAAGCTTACCCTGGCATTTGGGGCATTTATCACCGGCCCGGGCCCGGGCGATATCGGCCATCAGGTCAACCCTGAAGTCCCTCGGGTAGTTGACATTTTTAAGGTGAGTATCGGCTTTATTGGCACCGGCGACAAAGTTTTGGCTGGTGGTGATGGAATCATCGGCGATGACCCTGAGGCCGCTCAAGCCTACCGGTGACGCTGAGCCAGCGGCAATACCAGCTTCTATTACCTCGGCTTCAGTGGCCAGGCGGAGCTCGGCACACTTTAACAGGTTTTTCAGCTTTACCTCATTGACCTCAATATCACCCCTGATGACCGCAAAGATTAGCTCGCCGTCAGCGATGTAGAAGACCGCTTTTAGGGTTTGGCTCCGGGGCACTTTTAAGAAATTGGCTACCTCTTCAATAGAGTTCTTGCCCGGGGTGCTGACCTCTTGTAGCGGCCTTGGCTGGCCGCCATCTATTTTGTCTTTTATGCTTTCCGCCCTATCAGCGTTGGCCGCATAGCCACACTGGTCACAGTAGATGATTTCATCCTCACCGCTCTCGGCGATGACCATAAACTCGTGGGACTCCTTGCCGCCGATGGCGCCGCTGTCGGCTTCAACAAGCATGGTGGGCAGCCCGCAGCGAGTGAAGATATTCTGGTAGGCGGTGAGCATCTTGTT
>JAUXAE010000077.1 GCA_030620035.1 Dehalococcoidales bacterium | reverse complement strand
GATGACTATATTTTGAAGCCGGTGGGCAATAAGCAACTGGTGGCCCGGGTGAGGGCGGCCCTTAGGCGGGCTGAATTACCCTCTTCGCTGGGGACAAAGCTGGGGTTTACCTATGATGATGGCTTCCTTAGTGTGGATGTTGCTGAGCGGAGGGTAATGGTTGGTGGGGAGCGGGTGAGATTGACTTCAAGAGAGTTTGGCCTGTTGGCCCTGCTGGTTGACAACGCCGGCCGTATTCTTAGCCACCGACAGCTCCTGGAGAAGGTATGGGGCTGGGAATACATTGATGATGTTGACTATGTCCGTATCTATATTGCCCGCCTGCGTCACAAGATTGAACCAGACCCGGCTAAACCGCGCTATATCATAACCGAGCCCGGTGTCGGTTACCGCTTTCAGAAGGTGGCCTGAGGCCAAGCTGTCTATCTATCAGCCCTTCTCTGATAGATGTCCTTCATTGATAACCTCTGTAAGCCTCTTACTTTACCAAATTATGAGCCGAAAAGGCGTCTTTAGGTAAGGTGGTTTGTCTTTGGCTTGAGCCTCAGGGTATAATGGCCAAGTAGGTTTTTGGGTGCACTTAGGTCGTGGTTTGGTTTTATTATGTTGCCCGCCTAATAGTCAGGGTGTTGTTTCTGCTGCTGACCCGCTGCCGGGTCAGGGGTAAGGATAATGTCCCGGCTCAGGGGCCGCTGGTGGTAGTGGCCAATCACCTTAATCTGGTCGACCCGCCCCTGCTTGGACTCAGTCTTGGCCGCAGGGTGATGTTTATGGCCAAGGAGGAGCTTTTCCGCCCCAGGCTGATGGGCTACTTTATGGCCGGTCTGGGCACCTTCCCGGTCAGCCGGGGAAAGTCGGGCGGCCAAGCGGTGCGCCAGGCGCTGGGCATGCTGGCTAATGGCTGGGCCTTGGCCCTGTTCCCTGAGGGGATGAGGAGCCGGCGGGGGCAGCTTAGGTCGGCTTTTCCCGGTGCCGCCCTGATAGCCTCACGCTGTGGTGCCCCGGTCCTGCCGGTGGGCATTACCGGCACGGAGAAGATTAAAGGGGTGGCCTGGCTATTTAGCCGTCCCGAAATAAGGGTCAATATCGGCCCTCCCTTTTATCTACCGCCGATAAACGGTAAATTGACCAAACAGAGGCTGGCTGAGCTTACCGATATCATAATGGGGCGTATCACTGAGCTACTTCCCCTGGAGTATCACGGCCATTACTTGGAGAGGAAGCCAAATGGGACTAAAGATTGAGAAGGCGGCCGGTATAGGCTTCTGCTTTGGCGTAAGAAGAGCCATTGATATCTTGGAGCGGGTCGCCCGGGAGCGTGGCGGGGTGGAGACCCTGGGGGCGGCGGTGCATAACCAGCAGGTCTTAAGCCGGCTGGCTGAGCTCGGCATTCGGGTAGTCAACAGTGTCGCCGAGATACAGGGTGACACGGTGGCCATCAGCTCCCACGGTGTCGGCCCACAGGTGATGGCCCAGGTTCGGGGGCGGCACATTGACATCGTAGATACCACCTGTCCCTTTGTCAGGCGCGCCCAGATTGCCGCCCGCAGGCTGGCTGACGCCGGCTTTTATACCATTATCTATGGTGATGAGAGCCACCCTGAGGTTAAGGGTATACTTGGTTGGGCCGGGGGTAAGGGGGTGTCCACACTGGATGAGACCGTTATCACCAGGCTTGATAGGCCACCTCGCCGCCTGGGTATTCTATCTCAGACGACCCAGATACCGGCCCATTTTACTCAATTTGTCAGGAAGATTATTGATGCTGCTCTGGTCAAGGACGCTGAGCTACGCATCATTGATACCATCTGTCATGATATCAGGCAGCGGCAGCTAGCCGCCCTCGAGCTGGCCGGTGGCGTGGACCTGATACTGGTCATTGGTGGTCATAACAGTGCCAATACCAGGCATCTGGTTGAGCTGTGCTCGGCGGCGACCAAGACATATCTGGTGGAAACTGCCCGGGAGATTCAACCCTCCTGGCTTCAAGGTCAGCAGCGCATAGGCATCACTGCCGGGGCTTCTACCGATGAACAGACTATAAATGAGGTGCTGAAGAAGTTGGCCGCCCTGGCCTATGATTAGACTAGCTCTACCTTGTTCCCCTCTTTCTTGTCGCTATATCTCTTCTTGTGTTACAATCCTTGAATCAGGAGATTTAGATGAAGCGTCGTGTTTTTTCCGGGGCCCGGCCCACCGGTCGGCAGCACCTGGGCAACTATCTGGGGGCGATACAGAACTATGTTGCCCTGCAGGATGAGTATCAGTGTATCTATTGTATCGTTGATATCCACGCCCTGACCTCTTTGGAAGACACCAGCCAACTACAGGAGAATATCCATGAGATGGTGCTTGACTGGCTGGCGGCCGGTCTTGACCCCAAGAAGAGCATCCTCTTTGTCCAGTCCCATGTCCCTGAGGTGATGGAGCTACACACCCTGCTTGGTATGACCACCCCCTTGGGCTGGCTGTTAAGGGTGCCTACCTTTAAGGAGAAGGTGAAGCTCCAGCCCCACAATGTAAACTACGGACTGGTGGGCTATCCCGTACTGATGACCGCCGATATAGTGCTCTATAAGGCTGAGGTGGTGCCGGTGGGTGAAGACCAGCTACCCCACCTGGAACTGGCCCGGGAGATTGTCCGCCGCTTTAATAATATCTTTGGTGACACCTTTCCTGAGCCCCAGGCCAAGCTTACCCCGTTTCCCATGGTGCTGGGGCTGGACGGCAAGGAGAAGATGAGTAAGCAGCTTGATAACCATATTGAGCTGGCCCTCTCTCCTGAGGAGACGCTAGAGCGGGTGATGACGGCGGTTACCGACCCGGCCCGCCGCTATCGGCATGACCCGGGCCACCCTGAGGTATGCAATATCTACCGTCTGCAGCAGTACTTCAATGAATTCAAGTCAGGCGGCATCGCTGAGCAGTGCCGCCGGGCCCAGATCGGCTGTGTTGAATGTAAGGAGCTGTTGGCTGATGCCATCAATACTATGCTTCAGCCCTTCCGCCAGCGGC
This sequence comes from Dehalococcoidales bacterium, assembly GCA_030620035.1. Lineage (GTDB taxonomy): Bacteria > Chloroflexota > Dehalococcoidia > Dehalococcoidales > JAUXAE01 > JAUXAE01. Next base: position 2,305 of record JAUXAE010000077.1, on the reverse strand, counting down.
GGGCGGCCATAGCCGCTGAGCCTCAGTATGTGACTGATGTTCTGGCTGATGGCGCCAGAAGGGCCAGGCTTATCGCCCGCAGGACCCTTAAAGAGGTCAAGCAGAGGATGGGACTTATTTAATCTACCTCACCCCCTTGTGTCCCCCTCTCCTTCAAAGGAGAGGGGGAATAAAAAAAGAGGGGCTTTCGCCCCTCTTAAACTCTCCAGAAGAAACAACCTTCAGAACTAGCCCTTCTTATGCTTTTTAACAAACCGCCCCATCCGCGATAGGGCCTCTTCAATGTCGGCCAGTGAGGTGGCGTAGCAGCAGCGGACATAGCCTTCACCGCACTTCCCGAAGGCGGTGCCGGGGACCACAGCCACCTTTTCCTCAATGAGCAGCCTTTCGGCAAATTCCTCTGAGGTCATGGCGGTGCTTTTTATTGATGGGAAGGTGTAGAAGGCTCCCTTGGGCTCAAAGCAGGCCAGGCCAATATCATTTAGGCCCTTGACCATAACCAGGCGCCGGCGGTTATAGTCAGCGACCATCTCGGTGATGTCGGCCTCACCGGACCTGAGCGCCTCAAGGGCGGCCATCTGGCCCATTATCGGGGCGCACAGCATGGTGTACTGGTGAATCTTGGCCATGGCGGCGGTAATCTCTTTTGGGGCCGCGGCATAACCAATACGCCAGCCGGTCATGGCGAAGGCCTTGGAGAAGCCGCCCAGCAGGATGGTCCTTCCCTGCATCTCGGCTAGTGTGGCGACACAGGTATGCTCGACTCCATAGACGAGCTTGGCGTAGATTTCATCAGAGATGACCAGCAGATGGTGGCGGTCGGCCAGCTCGGCTATTTGTTTAAGTTTGTCTCGGGGCATCACCGCCCCGGTGGGGTTGGCCGGGTAGCCGAGGAGAATTGCCTTGGTCTTATCGGTAAGATGGGCCTCAATATCGGCGGCGCCTATCTCAAAGTTGTTTTTTTGGTTGGTAGGCACCATAATCGGCCTTGCCCCGGCCAGGGTGACGCAGGGGCTATAGGAGACATAACACGGGTCGGGCATGATGACCTCATCTCCGGGGTCAAGAGTGGCCCTGGTGGCCAGGTCCAGCGCCTCGCTGACGCCGACGGTAATCAGGATTTCGGTATCCGGGTCATAATCCAGGTTGTAGTTTTCCTTTAGGTAGTGAGAAATCTCCTGGCGCAGCTCGGGCATGCCGGCATTAGAAGTGTACATGGTGTAGCCCTTCTCCAGCGAGTAGATGGCTGCCTCACGGATGTGCCACGGGGTGGCAAAGTCGGGCTCACCAACGCCCAGGGAGATGGCCCCTTCCATGGAGGCCAGGAGGTCAAAGAACTTGCGGATGCCGGAAGGGGATATTTGCCTTGCCCGCTGCGAGGTGGTGCTGTAGTCTCTGGCCTGCTTAATTCGCGGGTTTGTTGACATAAAAGTCTCCTGATAGGCCGGATTTCATCTTGGCTAAAGAATTACCGGCTGCCTGCGGGCCTCCTCGCCCCCCTCTAGGCTTTCTCCGTCCTCTTTATAGCGCCTGAGCAGGAAGTGGGTAACGGTGCCCTGTACCCCTTCAATCGGGGCCAGCTTCTGGGCGACAAAGTCGGCAATCTGGTGCATCGTCTTGCCCATCACCAGTACCGCCAGGTCGTAGGTTCCCGAGACCAGGTAGACCGAGCGGGCCTCGGGGAAGCGGTAGATGCGCTCGGCGATAGAGTTAAAGCCGACATCCCTCTGGGGGGTTATCTTGACCTCTATCAGGGCCCATACCTGCTCATCCCTTACCTTTTCCCAGTTGATGACCGTCTTGTATTTCAGGATGGTGCGGTCACTTTCCGCCTTTTTGATGAGCCTGGTTACCTCATCGCTTGAAGCACCGGTCATACTGGCTATCTGCTGACTGTTGGTCCGGACATCCTTTTCCAGGATTTTAAGAATTTCTTTTAGCATCTTTCAGCTCCTTATAGGGGATTAGACGGTTTCTATTAGCGACCACTTATTTTTGGCCTCATTATAGCAGAGTCTAAAGGTTTTGTTATCCCTGGTCTTGACCTCAAAGTGCCTCTCTCCCGGCTCCCGCCAGGCTTTTTCTACTTCTTTAACCTCATATTCTACACCCTGCCACCAAAAAGACCTTGGTTCTTGGGCATAGGTATGGCCGGAGTAGCAGTTGACTTTAAGACTTTCTTTATCCAAAGCTATTTTTAGAGGTAACCCTCCCCCTTTGTCCCCCTGCGGAACAGATAATCCGACCCATATTATACCATTCTTAACTGAGCTGGATATACAACAATGACAGAAGTGATTTACCG
>JAUXAE010000031.1 GCA_030620035.1 Dehalococcoidales bacterium | reverse complement strand
AACCTCCTTCGGCAAAGATGGCATTATCGTATCCTACTATGACCCCGAAGGTAACATCATCAGCAAGGGCTTCAAGAGGAAGCACCTGAGTTCGCTTAAGAAACGGGACAATAACGTCGTCTATATAGGGGATGGGCTCTCTGACCTCGAGGCGGCACGTCAAGCCGACCATGTATTTGCTACGGGTCATCTGCTAGATTTGCTCAGCAGCGAACCAGTTGTCTGTAGCGGGTTTTCTGACTTCCACGATTTACTGCGCCAGGTGCGCCTTCTTTGATAATTCAGTTCAGTGAATGAGAATAACTGCTTCTGGATAATTAGAGTAGCTGAATCGGGGTAATTTTATTACCATTTTGGCTGGGGAACCAGGATTCGAACCTGGCCTACCTGGTCCAGAGCCAGGCGTCCTACCGCTAGACTATTCCCCAGCACGATAAAATTATAGCAGGAAGCCGTAACTAGGGCAATCTTGCCCGACGAGAGGGGATTATAAAGACACAGTGCCTTCTGGCAAGGCACTGCCCGGGGAGAGAAAGGGGAATGCTGTTAGCCAGCCTATAAGTAGCCAGCAAACAGTATATACACTAAGCCAAAGGCAACAAAGGCAAGGGCTGCTATTAACGCTACTATGCCAGCAACTTCAATGTTCTTTCCCATATTACTCTCCTCCTTGGCTGCCGAATAATGCGCCAACAATACTAATACTTTTGGCCAATGTTGTCAAGGGTTGTTGACAGGTCAAGGCCGACTGTTTACTATGCTTAATAGAAAGGAGGCTACAACCTTGGCTAATTCGGCTGCCCTACAAAAAGCCCTTGGTGTCCACTTCAAGGAGCCGTCCCTGCTGGAACAAGCCCTAGTCCACAGCTCCTATATTAATGAAAACCCGGAACTTGCCCCGACCTCAAATGAAAGATTGGAATTTTTGGGCGATGCCGTTTTAGGCCTGATATTTGCCCGCCAGCTATATCAAGACTTTGCCGACTCTCCTGAAGGAGAGCTGACCAGGTTCCGCTCTTTTCTGGTTCGCCGCCATACCCTGGCCCGGGTGGCCCTAAATATCAGGCTTGGTGACTACCTCTACATGGGCCGGGGTGAGGAGGCCAGCGGTGGGCGGTCCAAGCCGGCCAACCTGGCCGGTGCTCTGGAGGCAGTAATCGCCGCTATCTATCTTGACCAGGGAATAACCACCACCCGGGATTTCATCAAGAGGTTATTCAGTAATGAGCTTGAGAAACTAGCCAGCCAGGGGGCAGGGATTGACTATAAATCACAACTTCAGGAACTAATTCAGGCCAGGCAGCAGGTAACACCCAGCTACCATATTGTAGAGGCCAGCGGACCAGAGCACAACCGGCACTTTACCGCCGAGGTTAGGGTCGGTGATGACCTGCTGGCAAGGGGTTCGGGTAGAAGCAAGAAAGAGGCCGAGACCGAGGCCGCCCGCCTGGCCCTAGAAAAACTAAGGCCGACTTTACTTGATTAGCCCTGTTTGCTAAACTTAAAGCTACTGTTACCTCAATATCCAAGAATAGAGGTGTCGCATGGGAAGACGAGATTTTAGACACCATGAAACCAAGAAGCCGAAAAAGGGTGCCAAGAAGGCATCAGTAACTGATATTCTACCACCGCCAATGACTGTTGAAATAGCCAGGAAGAAGAGAAAAAGGAAAACAGAAGAAGAGGCGACAGGCCCATCTCAGTAAGGTAAGCAGCCATGTCTGACTTAGCCTCAATTCAGGTGACGGTCTATGGTCAGGTACAGGGTGTCTTCTTCCGCGACTTCACCTTGAGGCGAGCCCGAGAGCTAGGCCTAACCGGCTTCGTGCGTAACCTGCCCGGTGGCGCCGTTGAGGTTCTGGCTGAAGGAGACAAGGGGAGATTACAGGAGCTAACTGAGCATCTCAAGATGGGACCACCCGGAGCTGAAGTGGCCAAATTAGAAACTAGCTGGTCTGATTATACCGGGAAATACCCCCGGTTCAGCATAAGGTATTAAACTACTTCTATAGGCAACTGCCCTTAGCCTTCAAAGCCCACCTTGGCTTGGCTAATCAGGTCAAGGTAATCTGTCTTTATAGCCAGCGTCTCAGAAACCTCACTATCAACCTCAAAGGGTTCACCAAGGAATACCTTGCCGCACTCGTCAACCTCACCATGAATAGGGTCACCGCGGCTGGTGAACCTCTGGCGAGCCTCTATAATCCCCAGGTCAAAGGGTAGGGTAAAATAGAGGTCGGCCAGCACCTTATCTATCCCCAGGCTGTACAGCAATCCCCAGCCCCCTTCGGCGCCATCATCATACTTGCTGCTGGGAAGTAGCGACAGCAGGTTCATTATGCTCAGGTGGCCCCGGCTGCCAACCACCTTTAGCGGGGCGACGCTTATTAAGTAGTCGCTGGAAAGGATGACATTAGGCACCCAAAAAGTGGGCACCGCCAGGGGCTTGGGTAGTGGATTATCCACCTCAACCCAGATGCAGTCCTTGACATCCAGTGTTAACACCCTGGGGAAATCGTAACCCAGGACCTGATATATCGGGTGGATGGGGCCACCCCCGGGGGTGCCCTCAAGCAGGATGATATCGGCATCGCTAATCTGCCTGATGCCATCTATGATTAATGACAGCATGTCCCGGCTGGTAGTCACCGGATATGACACCGAGTAATAGGCGCTGGGTTTAATGAGAACGCGCCGCGCCCGGGATATGGCTGTTGGTGCCTTAAAGATAAACTCAGAGGTATCAAATATCAAATCTTACTCCTCACCGCCATATTTGTCATCCCTGTCAGCAAAAACTAAACCCGGCTCCTATCCTTCTTAGCCATGTCCCTAGCCATCCTCAAATCAGCTTCAGTATTGATATTGAAAAAGCTTAAGCGTTCCGGGTCAAACCGACTAATCTCCTCGGCCTCTAGATACCTTACCCTAACCAGGTTTAAGAGCTGGTTAACACTAAAACTACCCTGCCCAAACATCCCTTCTATGGCCTCAAGGCAGCCCTTTGAATAGACAGCGTGCAGTGGTTCAACCCTATCACCCAACCGGGGAAGGACGACATCAAAGCCGGCTGACAGCCGGGCCATATAGGTCAGCAGGGCCCGGTTCAGAAAGGGCATATCACAGGCAACAACAAGGTTATAGAACGAATCCGAGGCCAACAAGCCGCTGTAGATGCCAACCAGGGGGCTTTTGCCAGGATAGGCGTCAGCTATTATCCTCAGCTTGGAGTAGCCAGCAAGCCCTAGGGGAATCCTCTCGGCCCCAGTAACGACAATGATTTCACTATCAAAGAAACTAAGGCTTGATACTACCCGCTGAATCAGACTCTTACCATCAATGGTCTCTAATGCTTTGTTACGCCCAAGGCGCAGGCCCTGGCCACCAGCAAGAACAATACAGCTTATATCCAATTATATTTATATCCGAAGAATATTTTACCCCGGCCAATCCCCCTAATACCATTTTACCACTACAGTCAATAGCAGCTAGCAGCCTCTTCTCTAAAGCTATCGGGTGCTTTCTGCCGAGATACTGAGGGCCAGGTTTACCAGGGTGGCCACGGCTACCCCAGTAGCCCCCTTCACCAGGTGGTGGCGCTCTTTATCCGTGGTACTGGTGCCGGCGATGTCCAGATGAAGCCAGGGGGTATCACCAACAAACTCGGCCAGGAACTGGGCAGCGGTAATGGCACCGGCCAGCCGGCCGCCGACATTCTTGATATCGGCGACATCGCTCTTGTTCTGCTCCTTATAGTCATCATACATCGGCATCTGCCAGATAGGCTCCCCGGCCTCGGCACCAGCAGCCAGTACCTTATCCACCAGCCCCTGGTTATTGCCAAAAGCGCCACTACAGACAGCGCCCAGGGCGATGCGGATGGCGCCGGTGAGAGTGGCCACATCAACAATAAACCGGGCACCGAGTTTAACCGCATAACCCAGGGCATCAGCCAGAATAAGCCGGCCCTCGGCATCAGTGGAGATAATCTCAATTGTCTTACCGGTCATGGCCGTCACAATATCGCCCGGCCTTAAGGCAGAGCCGCTGGGCAGGTTCTCCACCGCGGGAACTAGGGCGGTAACATTAATCCTGGGCTTAAGCTGAGCAATGGCAGCCATGGCCGCCATAACCGCCGCCCCGCCGGCCATGTCAGTCTTCATCTCCTCCATCTTTTCCGATGGCTTTATGGAAATGCCACCGGAGTCAAAGGTTATCCCCTTACCGACCAAGGCCAGGTCAACCACTCCGGAATCGCCTCCCTTATAGTCCAGAACAATGAACCTGGGCGGCTGGCAGCTTCCCTGACTTACCCCCAGTAAAGCTCCCATGCCCAGCTCCTGCATCCTGTCCTTTTCAAGCACGGTGAGCCCAAGACCGTAGCCTTCAGCCAGCTTTTTGGCCGCCTCAGCCATATCACCAGGGGCCATGTAGTTAGCCGGCTCATTAACCATATCACGGGCAAAATTAACGGCCTCGGCGATAACCCGGCCCCGGTGACAGCCCGGCTCCAAAATGGGCCGGTCAGCCTCATCAGCGGTGACGATTAATAGTTGTTTTAGGTCACCGTGTTCGGCTTCCTTGGTTATATGCTTACGAAAGGAATAGGTACCCAGTAGAGCTCCCTCGGTTATTGCCTGGGCGGCGCCCTCAGGGGCTATACCGGCTATGCCGGCGCCAAGAAGTCCGGTGGCCATGGTCTCTACCGACTTCTTCTGCAGACTCCTGCAGACCTCAGCCACCACGCCGCGGAGCCTGTCTTTAGTCAGCTCTTGCTTTTTACCCAGGCCGGCCACCACCACCCGGTCTGAAGGCAACCGACCCAGACTATGAACAAGCGTAATCTCACCAAGCTTACCCTTAACCTCACCCTGCTCAACTAACCGGGAGATGGCTCCCTCCAGGGCCTTATCCACGGCAGTCAGGTGGTCGGCCAGGGCCTCAGTCCCCTCAAAGATGCCCACCATAATAGCACCGGCCCTGGTCTGGGTAACATCACCGGCTAAAACCCTAATCTCCATTTAGGTCTCCTTTCACCTGTTAATCTATTGATTACTTTCTAACCTCCCTGATAATCTTGTCCAGTACCGGGGTGATGTCCCGGGAGGTATCCACAGCATAGTGTTTACGACTAATCCTCTCCAGCGACGGCCTCATCTTGCGGTACACCCCCCAGTCGGCTTCGGAGTTAGCCTGAGCCGTCTCCACCCTGGCCTTAAGCCGCTGCCGGACAACTTCAGGCGGCGCCTCAACCCGCACCAGGACCAATCTTACATCCCGGCGCTCGGCAATACTGTAGAGATACTCCCGATGGCGCTCCGCTAGATTGGTGGCATCCAGGATGACGGAAACGCCCTTCTCCAGCAGCCGCTCTATAAGAAGGTGAACCGCCTTAAATAGGCGCCAACTCTCCTGAGGGCTATAGTCCGGTGATGGGTAAAGTGTCCTGCGCAAGGCGTCGCTTTCCAGGACAACAAAGGGCCATCTCCGGGCCAGCCGCTGGCCAAAGTAGGACTTTCCCGTGCCCGGTAGACCGCTGATGACCACCAGGGCTGGCCTGACTACCGGCTCAGGCAACTGGCTCAGACCGGCCATCAGCCTCTCCACATCAGAAACAGGCTGGTCATACTTCACAACACTGATTATAAGACGTTTCCTCTGATTTGGCTAGATAGCTGGGGGGTTAACAAGAAAGGTTAGAATACCATCTAGTCTCCGGAGTGAAAGGCAACACCAACAACCCCGGGCCCGGTGTGGACACCCATTACCGGGGTAAACTCGGTGATAAATAGCTCGCTACAATTAAACCGTGAGGCAATCTGCTCCTTTAGTTCTTGTGCCCGGTCAAGGGCATCGGCGTGCATCACGGCGACATGAACCGGCTGGCCCCGGGGCACCTTTTTCTTCATATTCTTCAGTAAATGTCTTATGGCGCCCTGGGTAGTTCTGGGCAGGGCCACTGTATGGGCATCACCACCATTAACGGTAAACACAGGCTTAAGATGAAGTATTGAATTGGCCAGGCCGGCCGCCTTGGGGACGCGGCCTCCCTTAACCAGGTAATAGAGGGTGTCCAAAAAAGCAAATAGATATACCTTACGCATCACCCTTCGGGCAACGGCGTCCACCTGAGCCAGGTCCTTCCCCGAAGCGGCTGCCCTGTCCGCCGCCAGAGCCACCAGCCCCATACCGGCTGCCGCCGTAGTACACTCAAGCACCCTAATGGTGACATCAGGCAGAGACTTCCTAGCCATCCTGGCGGCCAGCCGCGCTGAGTTAAACATGCCGCTAAACTTGGACGACTCGGTGATACACAGAATATCATTGGCCCTCTGGCTGGCCTTGCCATAAGCCTCAAGGTAGGGGCCGGGTAGTGAGCCTGCCGTCGTCGGTAGCTTCTCTGCCTGCCTGAGAAGGGCATAGAACTCGGTTGGGGTTATGTCTATGCCATCCCGGTAGACCTTATCACCAAAAATGAGCTCTATGGGCACCAGTTCAATATTATACCTAGCCACCTGCTCCTGCGGGATACAGGCAGTAGTATCGGTAACAATAGCTACCTTATCTGCCATTAGAATCTAAACCTCCGGTTATGCGGAGTGAAAATCTCTTTATAAAACCATTTCCCCGGCTGCCCTATCAACAGATACGGTTAATAAATCACCCTTAAGGGCCTCCCTGTTTATGTTACCGGCGGCAGTCTTGGGCAGGGAGTCCAGGAAGATGACCTGCTTGGGCACCTTGTAGTTAGCCAGGCGCTCAAGACAAAACCGCTTAATCTCCGGCTCTGTAGCCTTCTCACCCGCCTTCAGCCTGATAACCGCCCTGACCACCTCCCCCCGCATGCCATCAGGGTCAGCAACCCCGACCACGGCCACCTCAGCCACCTTATGATGAGCCGACAGAACATCCTCAACATCGGAATAGTAGATATTCTGGCCCTTGCTGATGAGCATGGGTTTCTTTAAGCCCGATAGAAAAAGGCAGCCTTCCTCATTCAGGTGGGCAATATCACCGGTATAGAGCCAGCCATCCCTTATCGCCTCGGCAGTAGCCTGGGGATTATTATAGTAGCCCTTCATAAAGGGCCCTTTAACAGCTATCTCCCCCGGCTGATTGGGGCCAAGTTCCCGGCCATCGTCATCTACTATCTTCAACTGCCAGGCGGGCAGTGCCCTACCCACCGAGCCCAGCTTGCCGCTGCCATCAATCGGCTGACAGGTAACATGGACAGTGGCCTCGGTCAGGCCGTAGAACTGAATCAACCTCTTTGAAAAGAGCTCCTGGAACCGCTTCATGGTATCAACGGGCAGGGGCGACCCGGCGCTGGCACAGACACGAAGCGAGTCTAAATCATGTCTCATCCCGGCCGTCTCGGCCTCCCTTATCAGCAGGGCATGAATAAAGGGCACCCCCATAAATATGGTCGCCTTCTCCCTCTCAATGGTCTCCATAAGGCCACTAATGGACAATCCGGGCAGCATCACCACTTTGCTGCCCTTGTATATTGAGGTCAGCAATATGACCACCAGACCAACAGCATGGTGCATGGGCAAGGCAAACAGCACCACCACATCCTTATCGGTCTGCCCAAAGCCAGTGGCTGATATCCCGGCGGCCGCCACCAGGTGCCGGTGAATCAGCATGACCCCCCTAGGCCGCAGGGTAGGCCCTGAGGTATAGGCAATATGGGCGACATCATCAGCTTCCACCACGGCGGCCACCGGCCGTGCCGAACTGTTAGCCATAATCTGATGGTAGCTCTGGAACTGCCCGTTATCATCAGGGCCTAAGGTGATGATGTTTTCTATATAGTTAAATCTTGATAGGAGCGGAGTAACTAGCTCAAGATAGGGACTCTCGGTAACCAGAACCCTGGGTCGACAACTATCAAAAAGGCAGGCTAGCTCATTAGTCTTATACTTGGTATCCAGGGGCACGGCTATGGCCCCCGTCTTGACTATGCCAAAATAGATAACAGCAAACTCCAGGCTATTGCTAAGGAGCATAGCCACCCGGTGGCCGCGGCCAACCCCCATCTCTGTCAAGGCGTTGGCCACCTTGTTTGATGACCTGTCCAGCTCGGTGTAGGCTAGCCTGCGGCCACCTAAGGTAACGGCTGCCTTCCCCCCGTAGCGCCCGGCGGCCGTCTCCAGCATCTCCTTAAGGGTCATTAACTATCTCCTATACCAGGCATGAATTTGAACCAGTGTATCAGATTTAATCCCTTTTGCCAAGATAGCCAGACAGCCCACCACAGAAGAACTAGTACTAAAATTCTATATCAAAATATATAGAAAATAAAGTAAAAATTAGGCATAAATGCGGATTGACAAGGGCAAATAAAGTATTATAATGTAACTGTAGGATTATAATATAACTGGATGGATACACACTGCTAATAGGGGGTAGCCTATGAAACAGGGGCGCTCAGGAGAGACTGGGTGACTATCAGGAAAGACCGGGAACAAATAAAACTAAAACATGGAGGAGAAAATGTCAAAATTTCATTCAACCGTAAGCCGCCGAGACTTCATGAAGGGTCTCGGCCTGGCTGGTGCTGGACTAGGTGCTGCCGCCGCTACCACTCCGGTCTTCCACGACCTGGATGAGCTTATCTCTGCTGGCGATGTAAAATCAGATCCAATGGCTAACTTTAAGCGCCCCTGGTGGATTACGGAGAGGGAGTTCAAGAACCCCACCACAGAGATTGACTGGAGCATCCTTCAGGCATGGGACTGGAATTACGAGCCCAGCGGTACTAATGATTGGCATCCCCGATTTGGCACACTCAAGCCCGAACTTTGCCCGGACACCGCTCTTAGGCAACGCGTTGAAGAGGGGATGGCGATACATGCGGAGTTTGCAGCGAGGGTGACGAGTTTCAACGATCAACAATGGAACGCCCAGGCACCGGGCTGGGCCTTGAGGGATAAGGCACTTTCCACCGGCGCTGGCTACCTTAGCTTTGGCCGGGGGCTTGCGCCGGTACCCTTTGAAGGCAACAGGGTGACTACCCCCGAGGAAAGGGGAGTGCCCAAGTGGACGGGGACCCCCGAGGAGGCCACCAATATGCTGCGGACGGCAGCTCACTACTACGGGTCAGCCAAAATAGGTGTCGTTGAGCATGATGCTGATACCAAAAAAATGTTCTATCCCAATGGAGTCAGGTTTGAGGGTATTGACCAGGCCTACCAGGACGGTGGTGTAAGCGTGATACCCAATAAATGCCAGTGGAGCGCCTACTTCACGTCGCGGGATTCCGATGAGGGTAAAAAAAGAGACGAAACCAGTCAGTCTGGTATCAGCCGCTACGTCTGGGGTCCCATAATCCACGGCCGCGTGCAGAGTTTCGTAAAATCTCTAGGCTACCAAATGCCAAAAGCAGGTGCCATGAACGTCCCCATGAGCGTATTGTCCGGGAATGGCGAGCTTGGCCGTTCTAGCAAAACCATCACCCCGGAGTGGGGGGCTTTTGGAGGCTACGCGCCAGGAATGGTTACTGACCTGCCCCTTGCCCCCACCAAGCCGATAGACGCCGGCATCTGGAAGTTCTGCAAGGCCTGCAAGTTGTGTGGTGAGATATGCCAAGAAACGACGGGTACCTCATCAATACCGCTTGAGACGGAGCCTACTTGGGAGATAGACAGTCCCTGCAACCGTGTTGGCGTCAAGAAATACCACCAAAAGTGGCTTACGTGCATCGGTTTTGGTTGTGGTGTCAACTACTGTGACAAGGTCTGCCCCTTCTCTACAAAGGGCAAGGGCTTTGCCTCCGCACACGAGCTTGTCAAAGCGACCGTAGGTACCACTTCAATCTTCAACGGCTTCTTTACCACCATGGGAAAGGCCTTCTACGGAGCACCGTCCCAGCCCAGGGATGAAAAGGATTTTGCCGACTTTTGGGAACACGACCTGAACGCTTGGCCTTACGACACGATACTGGGAGCTGGCTCCGGTCCGAATGGGGGTAGGTAAATAAAAAATACTAGAAAATAGGAGGTAACTAGATATGTGGCTTATTATTGGCCTTGTTGCTGGCGCTGCTCTGCTGGCGCTAGTGCTCTGGCTTAAGGGCAGGGATATCAAGGTAGCCTGGTATGAGTGGCTCATCGGTATAGTGGGGCTATTACTGCTCCTCTTCACCATCCAGAACTTCACCGGCTCCTTTGCCGAGCTTGAGCCCACGGCGGCCTACATGTTCCTTTTGGTGACCGGACTGCCGGCTCTTATTCTTTTGGTCGTAGCCTGGCAATTGGTGGCACGTAGGCAGCGGGCTGGCTCCTAGGACTAGCGCAGAGATACTTTCTGGGGGGCCGTACGGCCCCCCAGG
>JAUXAE010000004.1 GCA_030620035.1 Dehalococcoidales bacterium | reverse complement strand
CGGTATCAATTGCCGGGGGCTGTACCGTTTTTGCCGAATCAGATATGATAGCCAAGCAGCAGATGGGCTACGGCACCGAGGATATTGTCTATGGTCTATGCCGGGCTCTGGTGGGCAATTACCTAAGCGATGTTGGCCTGGGCAAGAATATTAAGCCACCGATTCTATTCCAGGGTGGGGTTGCCTTTAATCAGGGCATAATCAGGGCCCTTGAGGAAGAACTTGATAGCCAAATCATCATACCAAGCCACCCCGAGGTTATGGGGGCCATAGGCGCCGCCTTGCTAGTCCATGAGGAGATGGTTAATAATAAGGAGAGCCGCTTTAAGGGGTTTGGCGTCAGTGAAATAGGCTATCACACTAGGGGAAGATGATGAAGATTGCTGTTGATGCCGCTGGGGGCGAATATGCCCCCCATGAGATAGTCAAAGGGGCCATTAAGGCCGCCCAGGAGTACAAGGTGGATATTATCCTAGTGGGTAAGAAAACGGTACTCCATGTGCTGGCCGGCCGCTATCTCAATAAACTGGGCATCAGCATCGCCCCGGCCAGCCAAACCATTGGCTTTCATGAACACCCAATGGAGGCGCTCCGCTCAAAGCCAAAATCGTCAATAGCCATCGGCATCAACCTGGTAAAGGAGGGCAGGGCGCAAGCCTTTGTCTCAGCCGGTAACACCGGGGCCGTGCTGTGCGCCGCCCTGTTCAACCTGGGCAGGATTGCCGGTGTTGAGCGCCCGGCTCTGGCCAGCATCGTTAAACTGGTGCCCCTGTCCCCGGCCCTGCTTATTGACGCCGGGGCCAATGCCGACTGTCGTCCCAGCCACCTGGCTGAGTTTGCCCAGCTAGGCAACATCTATGCCCAGCGTATTTTGGGCATCGAATCACCGCGCATCGGCCTACTCTCCAACGGTAAGGAGGAGACCAAGGGCAACCGCCTGACCCAGGAAAGCCACCATCTGCTCAAGAAGACGAGCCTAAACTTCATCGGCAATATTGAGGGTCACGATATGGTTGACGGAACGGCTGATGTTATCGTTACCGACGGCTTTACCGGCAACATAGTCCTAAAGACGGTGGAAGGGCTGGGCGATTCGCTGATAAATCTACGGCAGGTAGGTCATGCCGTTAGCAGTGCCTATCACCTTCGTGGCCGTGCCCTGCTGGCTGATGTCGGCCTGGGTTCCCTGGCCCAGGGAATGGACTACCGAGAATACGGCGGGGCCTGCCTGCTGGGAGTAAAGGGCAATATCATTGTTTCTCATGGCCGCAGTCAGGCCAAGGCCATCAAGAACGCCATCGGACTGGCTAAACGGACCGCGGAACAGAATATCTGCCAGCTAATTGCCGAGGCCGGATATGGCTAAAAAATATGATGTAATTATTATCGGTGGCGGCCCGGCCGGGCTTACCGCCGGGCTCTACACCACCAGAACCAGATTAAAAAGCCTGCTCATTGAAAAGGGGATGGTCGGCGGCAATATGGTTGAGGCCGGTTGGATAGACAACTACCCCGGCTTCCCTGATGGCATCAGCGGCTTTGAACTGGCCCAGCTAATGTACCAGCAGGCCACAAAATATGGTCTGGAGACACTCTACGCCACCGTTAGGGCCATTGATAACCAAGATAGAAAAAAGGTGGTCAAGACAACCGAGGGTGACTTCATCGCCAAGGCAGTAGTTATCACCGGCGGCTCGGAGCGACAGAAACTGGGCGTCCCCGGCGAAAAAGAATTTACCGGTAGAGGGGTATCCTACTGTTCTACCTGTGATGCCCCCTTCTTCCAGGGTAAGCCAGTGTCCGTGGTCGGCGGGGGTAATGCCGCCGTCTCTGAGGCCCTGCACCTTAGCAAGTTTGCCGCCAAGGTTACCGTGACCCACCGCCGTGACCAGCTCCGGGCCACCCCCATCCTTCAGGAGAAGGCCTTTGCCGAAGCCAAAATAGATTTCCTATGGCATACCGTGGTTGAGGCCATTGAGGGTAAGGACTCTGTAGAAAGGCTCAAACTGCATAATCTAAAAACAGGGGAGAGGTCGACACTCAACGTAGCCGGCATCTTCGTCTCTATCGGGCTTAAGCCCAATACCGATTATCTCAAGAGTATAGTACCCCTGGATGACCTTGGCCATATTATCACCAACGAGAAGATGGAAACCGAGGTGGCCGGTATCTTTGCCGCCGGCGATATACGCCACAACTCAATCCGGCAGGTCATCGCCGCCAGCGGTGATGGGGCTATTGCCGCCATCCAGGCCAAAGAATTCATCACCGGATAGGCTTTTATCTTGAGGCCGGGTGAAGTATAATAATAGAAAAGGCAAGAATATGAAGGTTGCCTTCCTGGAAGATGTAGCCAATGTAGCCAAGGCCGGCCAGGTAAAAGAGGTCGCCGATGGCTACGCCAGAAACTTTCTCATACCCCAAAAACTGGCCACTCTGGCCGGTCCTGGGGTAGCCAGCACTATTGAAGCCCAACATCGTGCCCAGACCAAAAAGCAGGGCCAACAGGAGGCCGAACTGGTGAGGATGGCCCGACGACTAAATGGCCAGGAGATTACCCTTGAGGCCAAGGCCGGTGCCAAAGACCGCCTCTACGGGCGGGTCACCAGCGCCGATATTGCCAGCCAGTTGGAAAGGGCCACCGGCCTAGCCATTGACAAGAGAAAGGTAGAGCTGACCGAGGCCATCCGCCAGCTGGGTAGCCATGAAGTAACTATCCGGCTGGGCAAGGATATAACGCCCAAGATAAAGGTTACCGTTACCGAAAAGGGGGCCAATTAAGTGCCTGAGGGAAAACTACCGCCGTACGACATCGATGCCGAAGAATCGGTAAACGGCTCACTCTTAATAGACGGCAGGGCCATCTATGACATCGCCATCCTGCTTAAAGAGGAGGACTTCCACAGTGAACAAAACAGGTGGATATATAATGCCTGCCTGTCCCTTTACCAGCGCAATGAGGCCATAAACCAGATAACGGTGGCCCAGGAGCTGGAGCGACAGGCAAGACTGGAGAAATGCGGCGGTGCCGCCTATCTTTCCCACCTGATATCGGTAGTGCCCACCTCGCTTGATATTGAGCACTATGCCCGCATTGTCTATCGCCTATCAATAATGCGCCAGCTGATTTCGGCCGCTGGAAGAATCGCCGACATCGGCTACCAGGCAGACCCGGATGTCCCCACCTCCCTAAGCAAGGCTGAGGATGTCCTCTTCAAGCTCCGTCATGAAAGGGGCTCACTGGACTTTGTCCACATCAAACAGGTGCTGGACAAGTACTTTGAAGTCCCGCCGACGCCGGAGGTTGAGGGCTACCAGCCCATCCCCCACGCCCTGGCCGGTCTCTCCGGTCTGGATGACTTTCTGGGTGGCTTTCAGCGCTCCGACCTGGTTATTATTGCCGGCCGGCCCTCTATGGGTAAGACCAGCCTGGCCCTAAGCATCACCCGAAATGCCGCCGTACAGCAGCAGGCCACCGTGGCCCTCTTCAGCCTGGAGATGGCCCGGGAGGCCCTGGTGCAACGCCTGCTTTCCAGTGAAGCCAGGGTAAATTCAAGGCACATCCGGCTCGGGCTTAACACCGAGGAGGAGGAAAGAAGGATTATGGAGGCCACCGGCATCCTGTCTGAAGCACCGATATATATTGATGACTCCCCCCAGGCGCGAGTGGCCGAGATGAGAAGTAAGGCTAAACGCCTCCACTACGAACGCGGCGGCATTGACCTCATCGTCATTGACTACCTGCAACTGATGCAGGGGGAGGACACGCGCCGAGAAAACAGGGTTCAGGAAATCAGCTATATCACCCGCTCCCTAAAGGCACTGGCCCGGGAGCTCAATGTGCCCGTGATAGCCGTCTCCCAGCTCAGCCGACAGGTGGAGTGGCGCGCCTCACACAAACCCCAGCTCTCCGACCTGCGTGAAAGCGGCAGCATTGAGCAGGATGCTGATGTCGTCATCTTCATCTACCGTGATGAACTCTACTATACTCAAGAGGAATGGGAGAAAGACCACCCGGACGAAGAATACCCCAGGGAAATCGCCGATATCATCATCGCCAAGCATCGCAACGGGCCCATCGGTCAAATAAAGGCTCGTTTCAGACACAACCTGACCAAGTTCGAAAATCTAGAGAATATTGCCAAAGCGGAGCCAAGCCTATTATGAAGCCATTTAATGGTTTCCCGGCCAGGATGCAGTTTACATCAATACCCAATATCTTCTTCAGCCAGCTGCTACCCCAAATCAGCGACACTGCCGAGCTAAAGGTAACCCTATATATTCTGGCCAGGCTCTACGGCAAGCGTGGCTATCCCCGTTTCGTTAGTTTTGCCGAGCTAATAAGTGACTCCGGCCTGATGAACAGCCTAAAGGGTATAGCCGCCCCAACCAAAGAGGCGCTTGAAAAGGCCCTTGAAATGGCTACCCAGCGGGGGACTTTTCTTCACCTGGCCCTAGATAGCGGCGGCCAGACACAGGACATCTACTTCCTCAATAGCCAGACCGATAGGCAGGCTCTAGACAAAATAGAAAAGGGCGAGCTTGAACTACCCGGGCTAAAGGCCAGGGTTAAGGCCGAGGCCCAGACCGAGGAGCTACCTAACATCTTCAGCCTCTATGAAGAAAACATCGGCCTGCTAACACCGATGATTGCCGAGGAGCTCAAGGAGGCCGAGAAGCTCTATCCAATAGCCTGGATTGGAGAGGCCATTAAAGAAGCAGTCAGCCTTAATAAGAGAAACTGGAGATATATCGCCCGCATCCTGGAAAACTGGTCAAGAGAAGGCAAGAGTCATGGAGCATATCAGCGAGATTCTAAAAAAGAAGACCCGGACAAATACATCAAGGGCCGATATGGGCACATGGTCCGACGCTGAAGAAGCCGAGACCTCGCCAACCCCGGTCTGCCCTGTCTGTAAAGGGGCCAGGTTTGTCCACCCCACCCTGCCCTCGGGCAAGCCCGACTTCAGCCAAGTGGTCGCCTGCCGCTGTGCCCACAAAGAGGATGATAAGGAACACCGGGCCCGTTTAGAACAGTACAGCAATCTGGGCTCACTTAAACGGCTCACCTTTGATAATCTAGTAGCCCAGGGCAGGAGCGGCTATGCCCTAAATCAAAAGAGGTTCCGCCAGGCCTACCAGGCGGCTCAGGCCTTCGCCCGGGAGCCTAAAGGCTGGCTCGTCCTAACCGGCCCCAGCGGCTGCGGTAAGACCCACCTGGCGGCGGCCATCGCCAATGAGCACCTAAGGTTAGGCCACCCCGTTCTCTACAAAACCGTCCCTGACCTCTTGGATGACCTGCGCTCCGCCTTTGGCCCCGATAGGGAAATAGCCTACGACCAGTCATTTGACCAGGTACGCAATGCCCCGCTGCTTATTTTAGATGACCTAGGTACTCAAAGCAGCACCCCCTGGGCCAAGGAAAAGCTGGACCAACTGCTAAACTACCGCTTCAGCCAGGAACTGCCCACTGTGATTACTACTGGTACCCCCCTAGAGCAATTAGACGAAAGAATGTACAGCCGCCTGACCGACCCCGTGCTGTGCCAGGTTCATACCCTGGAAGAAAGGCAGATGGGTAGCCTGGACTATACCTGGGGGCCGGGTCTGGAACTGCAGAAAAATATGACCTTTGACAGTTTTGACTGGCAACGGGTTAACCTTCCACTGGAAAAAAGGGAGAACCTTGAGCACGTTTACCGTGCCGCTATTGACTTCGCCAAATCACCGGAGGGTTGGTTAGTTTTCCAGGGTGCCACCGGCTGCGGCAAGACCCACCTGGCGGCGGCTATCGTTAACTACCGCTACCAGGCCGAGAAGTCGGCCCTTTTTGTAGTCGTGCCTGAGTTCCTTGACCACCTGCGCTCAACCTTTAGCCCGGACAGCAAAGTGTCCTATGACCAGCTCTTTGAAAGGGTAAAGACGACCCCTTTATTAGTCCTGGATGACTTCGGCGAGCAGGCAACGACACCCTGGGCCCAGGAGAAGCTCTACCAGGTTATCAATTACCGCTATAACGCCCGGCTGTCAACAGTAATTACCACCCGTTACTCACTGGAAGAGATTGAGAGTCGCATCAGCTCCCGTTTCGTGGACCCTAAGCTCAGTACGCCATTTAACATCGATGTTCCTGACTACAGAGGCGACCTGCGCCCAAATAAAGGTACTCGGAAATCACGCCGCGGCCCGGGCTACCGCTAGACAGGCAAGCCCATAAAGAATCCTGGACTTGCCCAGTTGGTGTTTTTTTATTAAAATGAGCCAGTTCATTATAGAAAGAAGCCTAATAATATGATAAACCGTCCCGTCCTGGTGCTCAACCAGAACTACGAGCCTCTCAACATCTGCCGCGTCCGCCGGGCGATACCGCTGCTTTACCAGAGAAAGGCTGAGATGCTGGAGAACGGGCTGGGCTTCATCCACTCAGTCAGCTTCAGCTTCGCCATACCCTCGGTAATCCGACTAGGCTATATGATTAAACGACCCCGACCACAGAGAAAATTGACCCGCCTTGAGGTCTTTAGCCGCGACCAATTTACCTGCCAGTATTGTGGCCGAGAAGGTCATCAGCTTACCCTGGACCATATTGTGCCCCGACACCAGGGCGGTGAGCACACTTGGCAGAATGTCGTCAGTGCCTGTGTCCCCTGCAACCGCCGTAAGGCCGGGAGAACCCCGAAACAGGCCGGGATGAGACTGCTGTTCCCTCCCTGCCCGCCGCACAGTAAAATCCCCTTTTACATTCCCCGGCACTACCTAAAAGACATGACTGAGTGGCAGAAATACCTGCCTCAGTGATACCAAGTAGATAACTTTAGCGTTTTTTCCTTGGCGAACGGTTATCTGCCCTTTCCTTTTTATGTAAAGTTCCTTCGTTTTTAGTGATCTCACCGAGGGTTATTTCGGCACTGGCGCCGCCCTCCAGCTCCACCAACACTGTTTCCTCCAGGGGATTACCGCCGACCACAGTGGCTCTGCCCATCGGCGTTGCCACCTGCTGTCCCTCCCTGGGCAACTTTTCTTTCATACTGCGGTACTGCTGGTACTCATAGCCCAGGCAGCAGAGAAGACGACCGCAGACACCTGATATCTTGGCCGGGTTCAAGGGTAGATCCTGTTCCTTGGCCATCTTTATGGAAACCGGCTCAAATTCGCTCAGGAAAGTGCCACAGCACAGCGGGCGGCCACAGCGGCCAAAGCCACCTATCAGCTTGGCCCCATCCCTGGGCCCTACCTGCCTGAGCTCCACCCGTATCTTGAGACACCCGCTTAACTGGCGGACCAGCTCCCGGAAATCAACCCTGCCCTCGGCGCTAAAGTAGATGGTCAGGCGGCTATCTTCAAGATTGTATTGGGCAGTGATTAGCTTCATGGGCAGCTTAAGTTTTTCAACCAGCTGGCCGCATTCAGCCAGTGCCTCTGCCTCCTTTGCCTCTAGCTTTCGGGCGCGCTCCCTATCCTCTTCTGTCGCCTTGCGCACCACGGATCTGAGCGGTTTAGCTACCTCACTGGCCAGTACCTGGGTCGGGGCAATGACCACCTGTCCCAGTTCCAGACCACGGCTCGTCTCAACAACGACATAGTCACCTACGACCAGGTCAATCCCCGCCGGGTCAAAGTAGTATATTCGGCCGGCCCTCTTATAACGCACGCCAACAATATCAACCACGGCTTACCTAAACACCCCCTTTCCTTCTGGGCATACTGAGCATCAGTACCTCAAACACCAGACGGGCATTGGCATTCTGCTTAAGCCCCTGCTCAGCCTCCAGAATAGCATTAATGAAATCCCTTATCTCATCCAGGGTAAAATCTTTGGCCTCAGCGACCAGCTCAGCCTCAAGGTCAATATTACTAATAGCCTCCCCTAGGCCCAGCTTAATTAACATCAGGTCGCGCCAGAAATCAAGCCACAGAGCCAGTATCTCCCAAACTACCTCCCGACTATGGCCAAACTGGGCGGCCAGCCGGGTGGCATAACTAAAGCGCTCCTCATAATCAGCCCCGACGGCCGCCACCAGGCTGTTCAGCTGTTGGCTACGCTGCTCAAGCAGGGCGCTGTTACTGGCCGCTGAGAGCGCCCAGCCGAGACGGCCGTGGCTAAGCCGGGCCAGAAGCCTGGCCTCCTCCGCCTGGGTTCCCTGGCGGTCAAGAACCGTCTCTACTTCACCAGCGGCCATCGAGCGCAGTTCCAGCCTCTGGCAGCGAGAAACCACTGTGGCTGGCAGCAGCCCGTCATCGGTCGTCAGCAGCACAAAGACCACCCGGCCCACCGGCTCTTCCAGGGTCTTGAGCAGGCAGTTGGCCGCCTCAGTTGATAGCTTTTCGGCTCCGTCAATGATAAACACCCTATACTGGCCCTCAAAGGGAGGCAGACTGGTCGAGTGCTGCATCTGTCTAATCTGGTCAATACCAATCTCGGTGCGGCCTTTGACCTCATCGGGTGCTACAGCAGAGTCCAAGGCTATAATCTGGATATCGGCGTGCCTTGCGGAGGCTATCCGCTGACACGAGTCACAGACACCACAGGGGGGCTCATCAGCCAGGCAGTTCAACGCCTGGGCCAGATTTAGGGCCAGGGTCATCTTGCCCACATGGGGAGGGCCGACCAAGAGGTAGGCATGGGCCACTACTCCTCTCTCCATACTGCGCTGGAGCAAGGAAACCGCCCTGTCCTGACCAATTACCTGCCACATAGCCCAAGTCCTCCTGCTAATCTAGATCGCACCGGGTCAGGTCATCAAAGGTCTCCCGGCGCCGGATAAGGCGCGCCTGACCATCTGTAACCAGAACAATAGCCGGCCTTAAGGAGGCGTTATAATTACTGGCCAGTGGCAGGCAATAGGCACCGCAGTCAGGTATGGCGATAAGGTCACCGGCAGAAACTATAGGCAGGCTTATCTCCCTGACCAAAACATCGCCCGACTCACAGTAGCGGCCAGCGATAGTAACCCTACCGGCCCCCTTATCAAGCATCTTATTGGCCACCACCGCCTCATATTGGGCACCATAAAGAGCCGGCCGGATATTATCGGCCAAGCCACCATCAACCAAGACATAGCGCCTGACACCGGGAATATCCTTGACCACACCCACCCGATACAGGGCCACTCCGGCCGGCCCCACTATCGCCCGGCCCGGCTCAACAGTAAGCGAGGGCAATGCCAGCCCCAACTGGCGGCATTTTCTAATCAGCGTAGATACAATGGCCTCGGCATAAGCCGACACCGGGGGCGCCGGAGAACGGGCAAGATACTGTATGGCAAAGCCACCGCCAACATCGAGCTCCTCAAGTTCCAGGCCATACCTCTCAGCCATATCAGCGGCAAATTCGAGCACCAGCTCAATAGCCTCCTGATACGGCTGGGCCTCAAAGATGAGAGAGCCTAGGTGAAAATGGAAACCAACCAGGTTAAGGCTGACGGCCTGCATGGCCTGAGCTACTGCCTCAGCAGCGTTAAATAAGGGAAGGCCAAACTTGGTATCAACCCTGCCGGTAGTAATGTGCTCATGGGTGTGAGGGTCTACGCCGGGGGTCAGACGCAGTAAAATATCGGGTATGTGGCCGGTCTTGCCGGCAATCTCGGCCAGCATCCTGAGCTCATCATAGTTATCAACCACGATGCGGCCAACATGATGCCTCAGCGCCAGCCTGATTTCCTCAATTGATTTGTTGTTGCCGTGGCAATAGACCATGTCCATGGGAAAATCAGCCGAGCTGGCGATAGCCAGCTCACCGGCCGAAACAACATCCAATCCCAGCCCCTCCTCCCTGACAATAGCCGCCAGCGCCCGGTTCAAAAAGGCCTTGCCGGCATAGAGAACGGTGGTATCAGCATAGCGCTGGCTAAACTCGGCCTTGAACTCCCGACACTTGGTGCGCAGGCTAGACTCATCAAACAGATAGAGGGGTGTGCCCAGCTCAGCGGCCAGCTCTACTGTATCACAGCCGCCAATTATGAGATGACCCCGGTCACTCACCTCAGCAGTCAATGGGAAAAGAGAAAGCCTGGAGACCATTACTCTTAAATGATACCAGTGCCCCATAGCCCAAGTCAATTTGGGGGGATTTCTTTACAGACAAAGACTCTTGAGTTAAAATACTATCTGTTCTACGGAATAGGGAGCTTTAAAATGATCAAGGCAGTCTTCTTCGACCTCTATCAGACACTGGTCAGTTTCGACCCACCACGAGAAGAACTCCAGGCACAAGCGCTTAGTGACTTTGGCATCAGGGTAAAGCCAGAGGCACTGCGTCACCCTTTACTCAAGGCTGATGAATACTTCTACCAGGAGAATGCCCGCTCTCCGCTAAGCAAGCGGTCGCCACAGGATAAGATAGCCGTCTATAGCCAGTATCAGACGATAGTGCTCAAGGAGGCCGGCATAGAGCCCTCCCGGGAACTCATCGGCGGCATAATGGGCAAATGGCAGAAGTTACAATTTAAACTGGTTCTCTTTGACGATGTTGTGCCCCTCCTGACCGACCTTAAGAACCGAGGTCTAATACTAGGCCTCATCTCCAACGTGGACCGCGATATGACCCCACTCTTGGAGAAGTTGGGGCTGGCGCCGCTGCTCCAGGTGATAATCACCTCTCAGGATACGGGCTATACCAAGCCACAGCCTGAGATCTTCCAGGAGGCGCTAAGGCAGGCCAAAGTTAGGGCCTCAGAAGCCATTTATGTTGGCGACCAGTACCAGATTGATATCCTCGGCGCCCAGAAGGCTGGTATCCAGGGGGTGCTTCTGGACCGCGGCGGCTATTTTAACGAATTAAGTGACTGTCGGCGCATTCAGAGCCTCTACCAGCTGGCCGAGCACCTCAAACAGTAGACTTTTAAAAGAAGGCCAAATGAGATGAGAAAAATAGCCTTTTTCTTGGCAGCGCTGGTTTTGCTGCTCGGGATAATGGTTTCGGGCTGTCCTAGCAACGGAGGGGACCAGGTCACACCGTCACCAACGCCGGCTGCCTTCTCAGTATCAAACCTCGCTATCGGGCCGGCAGAGGTTATGGCCAATGAGGCAGTAACCATCTCTGTATCTGTAGCTAACACCGGTGGTAGCCAGGGGAGCTACGAAGCCATCTTAAACATCAACGGGGCACCGGAGGAAACCAAAACAGTAACTATTGCCGCCGGCGCTAGCCAGAGCATTACCTTTAGTGTAACCAGAGAGGATGGTGGCAGCTATACAGTAACTGTCGATAGCTTGACGGGCAGTTTTACCGTGGTGCAAGAGGTAACCTTCCCCGATTCCAATCTTGAAGCTGCCATTCGTGAGGCTATAAACAGGCTCCAGGACCCGATTTACACCTCCGACCTGGAATCCCTCACCAGGCTGATAGCTCAAGAGAGGAGCATCTCGGACCTCAGCGGCCTGGAATATTGCCTAAACCTGAGATGGCTTGACCTCGGGCAAAACAATATCAGTGACCTCTCACCTCTGGCCGGCCTTAGTGACCTGAGGTACCTTTTCTTTCAGTCCAACAACACCAGTGACCTCTTACCACTATCAGGCCTCACCAACCTGGAGCTGCTTGACCTTTCGGATAACAATATCGGTGACCTGTCACCTCTAACCGGCCTTATCAACCTGGAGGAGCTTGACCTTGGTGACAACCAGATAAGCAACATCTCACCACTGGTCGGGCTGACCGACATGACAAGGCTTTCCCTTAGCGGCAATATAATAAGCGAGCTCACGCCACTAGCCGGCCTTAGCAAACTTCAAGAACTTTACCTTAATGAAAACAATATTAGCGACATATCACCTCTGGCCGGCCTTATTAACATGCGGGAGCTTGGCCTTTCGGGCAACCAGATACTGGCCCTCTTTCCATTGTCAGGCCTTACCAAACTGGAGCGGCTTGAGCTTGGGCAAAACAATATCAGCGACATATCACCGCTGATAGGTCTTGGTGAACTGCAGGAGCTTTACCTTAATGAAAACGATATCAATGACATTTCATCTCTAGCCGCTCTTACTAACCTAAAGGTGCTTTACCTTAATGAAAACGATATCAGTAACATTTCACCTCTGACGGCTCTCACCAACCTGGAGGGACTTTGCCTTTCTGATAACTATATCAGTGACCTGTCATCACTATCCGGCCTTACCGGCCTTGAGCTGCTAGGTCTTTCGGGCAACGATATCAGTAACATTTCACCTCTGGCCGGCCTTATTGAGGTAAAGGTACTTTATCTTTCGGGCAACGATATCAGTGACCTGTCGCCACTATCCGGCCTTACCAAACTGGAGCGGCTTGAGCTTGGGCTAAACAATATCAGCGACATATCACCGCTGGTGGAGAACAGTGGGCTTTCGGCGGGTGATACCCTAGATTTGACGGGTAATCCCTTGGGCCCCACATCGGTGAATGTCATCCTCCAGCTTAAGCAAAGAGGTGTCACCGTTTTTTATTAGAAGTCAGTTACACCAACTCAGGAGGCAGAAATGGAACTAAAAAGCGCAGCCTTTCAGGACGGAGAAAAAATACCGGCCAGGCATACCTGCGATGGGCAAGACATTTCACCAGGGCTTAGCTGGGACCGAGTTCCCGAAAAGGCCTGGTCCTTTGCCCTGGTAGTGGATGACCCGGATGCCCCGTCGGGCACTTTCAGCCACTGGGTCATCTTCAACATCCCGGCTGACCGCCGTGAATTACCAGAAGCGGTACCCAGCCAAGCTCAACTCCCCAGCGACGCCCGGCAGGGCAAGAACGACTTTGGCCAAATAGGCTATGGTGGCCCATGCCCACCACCGGGCAGTCCCCACCACTATCGCTTTAGCCTCTACGCACTGGACCAACCCCTGGAGCTAATGGCCGGCGCTACCAGGAAACAAGTCCTCAATGCCATATCGGGGCACATCCTGGCTCGGGCCCAGTTGGTAGGTATCTATCAGCGGTAGCCAGACTCCAAAACGCCGGGTAACCTGGTATGAGTGGCTCATTGGCGCCATTGGCCTATTGCTACTACCCTCCTCCATTCTCATTACCGGTTTTTAGGAAAAGCCTCTCAAGCCCGGCCCGAGCCAGTCGGATGGGCTTGCCACCTCTTGTCTCCCAGCGCTGCACTGTGGACAGGCTGACGCCAATCTCCCGTGCCAGGTCTTCCTGGGACCATTCCATGGTCTTCCGCAGGTTTTTTACTCTCTCACCAAGATAGTTCATCTTGCTCTCCTTTATTCAGAAACAGTAATAATATGACTTTTGACAATATTGTAGCACTATTATTGCCTTTTGTCAATATATTTTATGCCTTTTATGCTGTTTTTGACCAGCAAAAAGCACCAAGGGTAAATTTTAGAAGCGGCCATCACCGGCCGGAAACCACTAAGCCGCCAAATCTAGCTAGCGGCTTCAGCCTTGCTCCGGATAGGAAGCCCCGAGCACCCTGAGGGCCCGTAGGGTAACCCACTTGCTGGGCTGCCCCCTCTTTTCAATGTCAGCCCAGGTCTTGCCGCTGTAGCTGTACTCCATCGGCCACCGTCCCTGTCTGTCCTGTTTGCTTACCACCAGCTTCAAGGCATTAGCCAATCGCCGGTCTTGGGCCTGTCCCAAGGCGGCCAATACCTCCAAATTCTGAAGTACATCGGTGACATAGCCAATGGGGTAGCCGAGCTTGAACCAGCTGGAGCTGGGCTTCTCGCCGAAGCCAAATGGGTAGTCGGCTACTGCCGGGTCGGTTTCCAGCAGCCAGGGGAGCGGGTCACCCGGTAACATTTCTCGCCAACCGGGCACATTCACCCCCTTGAGCAACTAAAGTAATACATTCAAGACTTATGACTTGAACCTGTTAGTGATGGGCAGTCTTCTGTCCCGGCCAAAGGCCTTGGGCGTTATCTTGACCCCCGGCGGCGCCTGGCGGCGCTTATACTCACTAGTATCTACCATGCGGGCTACCCTCCTGACCACCGCCTGGTCAAAGCCCATATCTATAATCTGGTCAACACTCTTGTCCTCTTCAACATAGGCCTCCAAGATAGGGTCAAGCAGCTCGTACGGTGGCAGGGTATCGCTATCTTTCTGCCCGGGGGCTAGCTCAGCACTGGGTACCTTATCAATGATGGTCTCCGGTATCAGCTCCGAGCCGGCTGATGAGTTACGATGCCTGGCCAGCTTATAGACCATGGTCTTGGGGACATCCTTGATGACGGCAAAGCCGCCAGCCATATCCCCATACAGGGTGGTATAGCCAGTGGCAAACTCACTCTTGTTACCCGTGGTAAGAACCAGCCAGCCGAACTTATTTGACAGCGCCATCAGCAGATTGCCCCTGATACGCGCCTGAATATTCTCCTCGGCCACATTAGGCCGAGCTTCCTTAAATTCCTCAGCCAGTGCCTCCAAATAGGCCTGAAAGGGCTTCTCAATAGGGATGTTAAGCAGCCTGATACCCAGGTTCTTGGCCAGCAACTGGGCATCAACCAGGCTGCCTGGAGAGGAGTATCTTGACGGCATTACCACCCCGACCACGTTTGATGAACCCAGAGCATCAACAGCAATGGCAGCTACCAGGCTGGAATCAATCCCCCCGGAAAGACCTATGACCACCTTTCCAAAGCCGTTCTTTGATATGTAGTCATGGGTGCCCAGTACCAGGGCGTCATAGACCTCACCGCGTGGCTCAGGCGCCTGAAACCGCCTTGGGGGCAGCGGCGGCTTGGGCGCTACCGACGGTGCTTCAGAAACTACTATCCTGGCTAGTTGCCACGGTCTTTTCTCGATAAGTAACGACTTTTGGCACCATTTAGGGTCCCGGAGACGTGACTGAAAAACGGACTCAACATCAAGGTCGGCTACCACCAGGTCCTCATCAAACTGCTTGCCTCTAGCCAGCAGCTTCCCCTGCTCATCAAAGACCATACTGTTGCCATCAAAGACCAACTCATCCTGCCCCCCCACCAGGTTGTTATAGGCGACAATGGCCACATCATCTGAGGCCCTGGTGGCCAGCATCCTCTGCCGCGACTCCCACTTGCCGAAGTGGTATGGCGAGGCGCTTATATTTAAGATGACCTCGGCCCCGGAGTAGGCCTGGGCAGTGGCCGGCCCGGCCTCACACAAGATGTCCTCGCAGATATTAACACCAACGCCGATACCGGCTATGACATACACCGGGTACTCCTTACCTGCCTGAAAGTAGCGATTCTCATCAAAGACCCCGTAGTTGGGCAGATAGACCTTGTGATAGACGGCCACCAGCCGGCCATCATGGATAATAGCGGCCGCATTGTAGATGTCTTCCTTGGAGTCAACAAAACCGACGACAAGGGTAAGCCCCTGAGAGCCCTCAATGACCCGGCTAAGAGATTTCAGGTTCTGCTCAATAAACTGGGGCTTAAGCAGCAGGTCCTCCGGTGGGTAACCACAGATGGCCAGCTCGGGGAAGGTTACCAGGTCAGCCCCCAGAGACCTGGCCTCGGCCATAGCCTTTAAAATCTTGGCTATATTACCACCGAAGTCACCAACGGTGGTGTTAATCTGAGCCATAGCAATCCGCAGCTGGCGCATGATACCCCTCCAGTCTAGTAGCCGTCTTATTAAATAGGCAAAGGGCCCGCTCCAAAACGAACGGCCAAGCGGCCTTAGTTAATCGTATTGACCAAACCCTTTGTTGTCAAGTTATTTTAAGGCACTATCGGGCTCAAATCACAGGATGGGTAAATACCTCTTGAGTTCGTAGTCAGTCACCTGAACACGATAGTTGTTCCACTCTATTTTCTTGTTCTCAATAAAGGCATTAAAAACATGGTCGCCCAGGGTGCGGCGGACCAGCTCACTCCCCTCGGTCAGCTGAATAGCCTCCCATAAACTGCCCGGCAGCATGCCGATGCCCCTCCTCCCCCTTTCCTCTTCACCCATCTGATAGACATTCTCTTCTACCGGTTCCGGCAACTCATATTCCTTGTCAATCCCTTCCAGACCAGCGGCCAGCATAACACTGAAGGCAAGATAGGGATTACAGGCCGGGTCGGGAGAACGGAATTCAATCCGGGTGGACATCTCCTTACCCGGTTTGTACTCGGGCACCCTGATGAGGTCGGCCCGGTTCCTCCTCGCCCAGGAGAGATATACCGGTGCCTCATAGCCGGGTACCAGCCGCTTGTAGGAATTGACCCACTGGTTGCAGATAGCGGTTATCTCCGGTGCGTGCCTGAGCAGGCCGGCAATATAGTACTTGGCTACCTTAGAGAGGTGGTACTTATCACCCTTATCAAAGAAGGTATTTCTATCACCCTTAAATAGGGACTGGTGAGTGTGCATGCCGCTGCCATTCATGCCGAAGATGGGCTTGGGCATGAAGGTAGCGTAGACGCCATTCTTTAGGGCTATCTCCTTAACCACCAGGCGATAGGTCATGACGCTATCGGCCATAGTCAGGGCATCGGTGTACCTCATGTCTATCTCGTGCTGACTCCAGGCCGCCTCGTGATGGGAATACTCAATGCCGATACCTATACTCTCAAGGGTAAGCACTGTCTCCCGCCTCATGTCAGTGGCCACATCCAGGGGAGTCAAATCAAAGTAGCCGCCTTCATCCAGGGTTTCAGTGCCAAGCTTGTCTTTAAAGTAGAAGTACTCCAGCTCCGGGCCAATATAGAAGGTATAGCCCAGCTCGGCGGCCCGCTTCAGGTTTCTCTTCAGGACATATCTGGGGTCACCCTCAAAGGGCTCACCGCCGGGTTTTAAGATGTCACAGAACATTCGGGCAACCGAATGCTTATCTTTCCAGGGCATTAGCTGAAAGGTATCGGGGTCGGGCAGGGCCACCATGTCACTCTCATCAATGCGGGCATAGCCCTCAATTGAGGAGCCATCAAAGCCCATACCATCCTCCAGAGCACCCTCCAGTTCCTCAATAGTGATGGCAAAGCTCTTAAGGGAGCCCAGGATGTCGGTAAACCACAGCCTGATGAACCTGACATTTTGCTCCTTGGTTGTTTTCAGGACATAGGCCACGCCCTCTTCTCTGCTTTTCATTTCGCCTCCTTTTTTACTTTATTATTTAGATAACCTGTTCACCGTCTTCACCGGTCCTGATGCGCATCGCCCTCTCAACCGGCAGGACAAAAATCTTGCCGTTACCTATTCTACCAGTTTTGGCCGCCTGGCGGATAGTCTCCAGGGCCTTTTTGGGGTATATTGAGTCATCCGCGACCTTTTTGGCCTTAAGTATAGTCCATTAATGTTTCAAAAAGATTACAGACGGGGTTAAGTCTGCGACTAAACACTGCCCTGCCTAATAGGAGTAGAGCCGGCCGTAGGGCCTGAGCCAGCGGGGGAAGATTTTGCTAAAGCTATGCCCTAGTATTTTTTGGGCTGGCACCATCAAATATACGGCAATTCTAGGCGCATAATTACCGTATTATAGACAGGAAAAGGTTGTCAGATGAGTCTTTCTACTGGTCAAGGGCTTTCCTTAATTTTTTGATAAAATCCCGGACCTGAGCTAATGACCTGTCAGCCTCCATCAGCTGGATTAGCCGGCTGCCCACGATGACACCGTCGGCCATGCCGGCTACCTGCCGGGCCTGTTCCGGGGTGGATATACCAAAGCCAATGCAGAGCGGTTGGCGGCAAAACCCCCTGACCCGGGCGACAAAGGCCTCAAGGCCTACCGGCAGGCTCCCTCTGGCCCCGGTAACCCCGGTTACCGAGACCAGGTAGACAAACCCCCGGGACCTCTCAGCGACACACCTGATACGCTCCTCGGTGCTGGTCGGGGCCAGGAGATAGATAAGGTCAAGCTTTTGCTTCTTTGTGATGGCCTCAAGGGCTGTGCCTTCCTCCGGAGGTAGGTCGGGGACGATCAGACCATCAATACCGGAACTACTACAGTCGCGGCAGAACTCCTCCAGGCCATAACTAAGCACCGGGTTGAAATAGGTCATAAATACCAAGGGGGTATCGACCATTTGCCTGAGTTTCCCGTCTAGCTCAAGGCAGAGCTTTGGGTCGACCCCTTTCTTGAGGGCATCGAAGCTGGCCTTCTGGATTGTAGCCCCATCGGCCAGTGGGTCGGAGAAGGGTATGCCCAGCTCGATAATATCGCAGCCATTTGAGGCCAGAAGGGGCACCACCTCCAGAGTGGCCTCAATACTGGGATAACCCACCGTAACATAGGCTATCAGCGCCTTACCGGCCGGCTTGAAAATAGATGCTATCCGGCTCAAGGCTTTACCCCCAGGGCTTCAGTGACGATGTCCATGTCCTTGTCACCGCGACCCGACAGGTTGACCATGATGACCTGCTCCTGACTCAGCGAACCGGCCAGCCTGGCGGCATGGAAGATGGCGTGGGCTGGTTCCAGGGCCGGGGTAATGCCCTCAGTGCGGCACAGCAGCTTGAAGCCACTGAGTGCCTCTTCGTCGCTTACGGCAATATAGGTAGCCCGGCCGCTGTCTTTAAGATAGCTATGCTCAGGGCCGACACCGGGGTAGTCCAGCCCGGCCGAGATACTGTGCGTTTCCCGAATCTGACCGGCGCTGTCTTGGAGAACATAGGACTTGGCGCCATGGAGGACACCCACCCGGCCAGCCACCAGTGGGGCGGCATGCTGCCCGGTGCTAAGCCCCCGGCCGGCGGCCTCCACCCCGACCAGCCGGATGTCCTTATCGTCCAGGAAGGGATAGAAGATACCTATGGCGTTGCTGCCGCCGCCGACACAGGCGACTATATAGTCGGGCAGGCGGCCCAACCTATCCAGAATCTGCTGTCTGGCCTCTTTACCGATTACCGTCTGGAAGTCACGAACCATCTGAGGATAGGGGTGGGGCCCAACGACTGAGCCCAGAAGATAGTGAGTGTCCCTGACATTGGTCACCCAGTCTCTAATTGCCTCACTCACGGCATCCTTTAGTGTTCGGCTGCCCCCGGAAACCGCCCTTACCTCGGCGCCCATTAGCTTCATGCGGATGACATTGAGCGACTGGCGGCGCATGTCCTCTTCGCCCATGTAGATGACGCACTTAAGTCCCAGCATGGCACACACGGCGGCGGTGGCTACCCCATGCTGGCCGGCACCGGTCTCGGCGATGATTCGGCGCTTACCAATCCGGCGTGCCAGCAGGCCCTGTCCCAGAGCATTGTTAATCTTATGGGCGCCGGTATGGGCCAGGTCCTCCCGTTTAAGAAAAATCTGGGCGCCGCCGCAGTGTTCGGTTAGTCTCTGCGCCCGATAGAGTGGTGTTGGTCTTCCCGAATAGTCACGGGAGAGTGCCTCAAACCGGGCCCAGAAGGCAGTATCAACCTTGGCTTCTTCATAGGCCTCAGTCAGCTCGTCCAGGGCGGGCACCAGTGTCTCAGGGACGAAACGCCCGCCGTAGTCACCAAAGTAGCCTCTATTATCAGGTAACAATTTACACCTCCCTCCTTCCACCAAAAGTAAACCTATTATAAATCGGGCCGGTTTTCAGCCCCCCTGACCACGGTAATGAAGGCCCTGATTCTTGCCCTATTCTTTCGGCCGTCGGTCTCAACACCGCCTGAGACATCAACCCCCCAGGGCCGAGCCTCCACTATCAATTGGCCAACATTGGCCGGGGTCAGTCCTCCAGCGACCAATACCGGAAACCTGGCCTGTACCTGCCGGGCCAGTTGCCAGTCAAAGGCCCGGCCGGTGCCACCATAACTGTTGCCGACCCTTGAATCTAAGAGACAGACAGGATCATGCTTTAGGCCTAGGCGGTAACCCGCTTCTATCTGGGCCAGGATTTGGTCAAGCGTACTGGCGGCCGATACATGGATGACCTTGATAATAGGACGCTCAATCTCCCGACAGTAGTGCCAGCCTTCATGGCCGCTGAGTTGAACCCAGTCCAAATGGCATTTATCGGCAATGTCATTGACCTGCCCGGCCAGCCAATTGACAAAAACACCAACAACTGCCGGGCGGTTCTTTAATCCGTGCACCGCCCTGACCAACTCCAGGGCCTTTTCTTGAGAGACCTGACGCCGGCTGGGGGCGAAGACTATTCCCAGGAAATCGGCACCAGCCTCTGCCGCCGCCATGGCATGCTCTATCTCAGACAGCCCACAGATTTTAATCCTAGTCACAGTAGCTCCTTCATCCTGACGGCGATGTCGGGCGCCGAGAGTAGTGACTCACCGATGAGCACAGCATCAACCCGCCACTGCCTCAGCCTTTCCATATCACTGCGGTTCCTGATACCGCTCTCACTGACCACGATGCGGTCACCGGGGATGTGCCCCCGCAGACGCCCGGTAGTGGCCAGGTCAACAGTAAAGGTGTTTAGGTCACGGTTGTTGATGCCGATAATTCTGGCGCCACTTCTTAGGCCAATTTCAAGCTCGGCCTCATTATGCACCTCCACCAGACAGCTCATGCCCAACTGATGACTCAGCCCGAGCAGCTCTTTCAACCCCTCGGGCGTCAGGATGGCCACGATGAGTAGCAGGCTGTCAGCACCGCAGGCCCGCGACTGGTAGACCTGGTAGGGGTCAAAGATGAAGTCCTTCCTGAGCAGGGGCGGCCTCTTGTCCCCCAGGGCTTTTCCGATGTCTTTCAGATGGTTAAGACTGCCCTGAAAGTATTTAGCCTCAGTCAATACCGATATCGCCGAGGCGCCATTAGCGGCATAGGTCTTGGCTATGGCCACCGGGTCAAAGTAGCTACGAATAACACCCCGGGACGGTGACGCCTTCTTGACCTCGGCAATAAGCCGGATGCCGTCACCCTGAAGCACCGAGGCCAGGCTAAGAGGCAGCGGCTGCTCACGAGCCAGCCGGCGCAGCTCGGCCAGGGGTAGCCTTTCCTTCTCGGCTTCAAGCTCGGCCCGACTATGGCTGACTATCTCCTGTAGAATCATTGGCTTCTTAGTTAAGGCTCTGGCTGAAATCAATTAGCCGTTCCAGTTTGGCTAGGGCCCGGCCGCTATCGATTACCTCCTCAGCCAGGGCCACTCCATCTTTGAGTGTCACTACCCTGTCGCCGGCCACCAGGGCAGCGGCGGCATTCATCACCACGGCGTCTCGCCGCGGACCCGGGTCACCAGCCAGGACACGGCGCAGCAGTTCAGCATTTTCACCGGCACTGCCACCCTTAAGGCTGGCTAATTCGGCCCGGGCCAAACCAAAGTCCTCAGGACTAACAGTATAGCTCCTGAGGTCGCCTTCCTTGATTTCGCAGACCCGGCTCCTTCCGGTGATGGTGATTTCGTCCAGGCCATCATCACCATGGACTACCAGGGCATGGCAACAGCCCAGCCCCTGAAGCACTGCGGCCAGCTTTTTAACCAGTAATTCATCAGCTACTCCCACCACCTGGGCCTTGGCACCAGCCGGATTGGTCAGCGGCCCCAGAATATTAAACACGGTGCGGATGCCAATCTCACGCCGGGGAGAGGCGGCGTATTTCATGGCCGGGTGGAATAAAGGGGCAAACATGAAGCCGATGCCCACTTCCTCAAGGCAACGCCTAACCGGCTCGGCATCAAGGTCAATCTTAACACCCAGCGCCTCCAGTACATCGGCGCTGCCACAGTGGCTTGACATGGCCCGGTTGCCGTGCTTGGCCACCCTGAGGCCGGCCCCAGCGGCGACAAAGGCGGCCGCCGTGGATATGTTGAAGGTGCCGGCACCATCACCGCCGGTGCCGCAGGTATCCACTACCGGCCCGGAAATGTTAACCGGCATCGCCTTAGCCCTCATCACCCTGGCCAGACCGACAATTTCATCAACCGTCTCCCCTTTGAGCCTGAGGGCGGTGACGAAGGCGCCAAACTGGGCCGGGGTAGCCTCACCGGCCATAATCTCCTTCATAACCGAGGCCGCCTCATCACTGGTTAGCGAGCGACCAGAAACTAAGTTTTTAATAGCTTCTTTAATCATTTTCTGTACCGCCCCTCAGAAAATTCCTTAACAAATCCTTGCCTACTTCAGTCATAACAGACTCGGGGTGGAACTGGACGCCCTCCACCGGGTACTGGCGGTGCTTTAGGCCCATAATGGTGCCGTCATCCGTCCAGGCGGTTACCTCAAGGCAGTCGGGCAATCCGTCAGGCTCAACCACCAGAGAGTGGTAGCGGATGGCCGGGAAGGGCTGGGGCAGGCCGACAAAAACCCCCTGGCCCTTATGGTGGATTAGTGACGACTTGCCGTGCATTATCTCGCGGGCCGGGCCAATACGGGCACCGTAGCTATAGCCGAGGCACTGG
>JAUXAE010000082.1 GCA_030620035.1 Dehalococcoidales bacterium | reverse complement strand
AAAGGCATGAAATTACGAAGGGTCGGTTAGGAAAGTGCGAACCATTTAGTAACATTTTAACCCGAAAACAACACTTTAATCAGAAACATCCCGAAGCTAAATTGGAGAAAACGTAACATTCTGTACTATTAAGTTTTGGGGAAGACCAAAGAAAAGGGAAGCGTGACTCGTCCTTTTTGATTAATCAATCGTTCATTCCTTCCTGTCGCTCATCATTGTTCAAGCTCAAGCCCTGCATAGTGCTATGAGTAATCAAGTCGTTTCTATCAGGCAATGTGTTCATGCTTTGTAATACATATCTGTTTCGGGATACTCTAGCAAAGTTCATTGAGTCCGCCAATCTTCCTTACGACCAATTGACTCAGGCGTTGTAATTTCGTGATTGGCCTTCCATGTTTCCCATTCAACTAACTCAAACCTTGCCCTAGGCCCATTTACATAATTAGGGTGGCATTCTATGAAAAATAATCCCTTCCATGTAGAGGAGTCTAGACTAGATACTTCAATGTGAATGCAAGCACCACCTAACAATATCGGCTTGGGGGATATTGGAGTATTAAAACAAGTCCAGCGTCCATTAGAGTCATCTGAAAAAGCCACTAAAGCACACCTTGACGAATTAGCGGGAATTGTCAATTTTAATTGATTAGGGGAAGAAAATCTCTCTGACCAACAAACACTCATGGAGCTGAGTTTTTGAACAGGATAAAGGATATATTTGCCTGGAGCATCTTGTCTGGGCAAAATATCTATTACATCGGCAATCTTAACTTCAACATCCCGAAGCGGTAGGCTAATACTTGTATTTTTCACATCTAACTCAGCCCACATTAGATGCTGATGTTGGTAATCGTGTTCACGCTTTCCAGTGAGTATTTGTACTTCAATTCGTGGCTCCTTCTCCCTTTCCCATTTCATAAAAACTGGTGCACGTATCAAGTTAAAAAGGAACAAGCCCAATAAGACAACCACTGATGCTATACCGCCTGAAATTAGCCATCGCATTTCCTCATTCATTTGCTCCCAACCCCCAACCCCACGCACAATGAGCAAAGTAATAACCAGCAATATAAGATTCCTGAGACGCTTACCCCAACTATTCCAAAGTTCAGGTAGCGTATCTCCCCAAGCCCGTTTCCACATACCCCTATTCTACCACCACCAAGGAGTTTCGCAACTAGCTCAATATTGTATCGAGACCAAGTCTACGCTATAAAAGTTAGACCTTTCGCCTGATAGCACTCTTTGAATTGTCCTATAGGAGACTTTGATACCTTGCTCTTTCAGCCGTGTCGCAATCGCCTTACTGCCCATGCCTTCGCCCGCTAGACGCCATATCAGGTCTTCAGGTAATTGCCGGTGTTTTGGCCCTCTTTTGCCACTAGCCCTAGAAGCGACCGCCGGCCTAATTATGTCCACTACAGATTTTTCACTCCCCAAAGTGGACATAATTCCACCCCCTACCCTAGATACCTGGTATTGACTTCGGGGCTTATTTTTGGCTTCTACAGGGCTTTGCTGGGACTTTGGTATCCACGCTGGATACTTGTTGCTAGGGATCATCTCGGCCTCTTTAAGTAGAAAGTCATAGCAACCGCAGCAGTATCGGGGGTCAGGGCTTAGCTCTTGTTCGTTTTTATCCTCTAAGCATGCATAACAGAAAAATAAATCACTCATTACTTAACCCCTACGCTAACAGGTATGCGGAATGGAAATGCTTTTGTGATATTGCGTCCATTATGCCACGGCTAGCAATGTCTATAAGTCCACTGATGCCGGACAGAGCTTCTTTCCGCTGACATCAGGGCCCGGTGGTGCCGGCAGCGGCAATATAGAGATTACTGCCATTGATGTTGCCCGGCTGGGCGGTAACAACATTATTGTTATCGGCACTAGAGATACCGATGCCGGCCAGTATGGCGGCGTCTATATACTGGATGAAGGGCAGCCCTTTTCCAGTTGGCAGGATACCAATCTTGTTGGCTTTGATGTCTATGCCGTAGCCTCATCGCCTCAGTTTGCCGCTGACCAGCAGATTGTGGCCCTGGTTACCGATGAGACCAATAGCTTTATCACCACCAGAATCGGTGGTGCCGGCTGGGGCCAAACAGTGGGCGATGCCCGGCTGGATAGGGATAACTCTGGGGCCTCAGTGGTGGTGGCGGTATCAGCAGCTATCGCCTTCCCCGATGACTATAGCGCTGACCCGGCCACTGGGGTCTGTGTCCAGTTTGTAGCCGTTGATACCGGCAGTGGTGGTGGTGATGTCTATGTGATTTATGGCCTGATGGCACCGACCGCTTCGGTGGCTATTGACCTTAATATTGGCTCTGGCTACGGACTGGGCAATATTGATGTTACCAGCCTTCAACTTAGTGGCCCGGCGGCTAGCTGTCGTCTTCTGGCCGGTGCCGCCGCTAGCGGCCAGGTCTACCGTAGCCCTGATGGCGGTGCTAGCTGGCTAAGGAGTGCCAAGGAACCGACGGGACAGGCCCAGACCTACCTGCTTATGGCACCCGATTTTATCACTGGCGGTAAGGCCTATGCGGCCACCAGTGGCAGTGGCAGCGCCTTCTCGGTAACCGTAGATGGCGGTGCTACCTGGAACCAGATCGGCTTGATTGATACCGCTATCAGCAGTATTGTTGACCTGGCGGTATCGCCCAACTATGACCAGGATAGTAGCCTGTTTATGCTCACCTGGGGGAGCCAGTTCAGCCTGTGGCGCAGCCTGGATGGTGGAGCCAGCTGGCAGAGGGTTTTCTCCAGTTCACTGGCTGGTGTTGATAGTCTTGACCTGGTTCAGCTTGCGCCCGGCTACGGCGGTGGCCACCAGGTGGTATTTGTCGCCGGCTCAGGTGGTGGTGCCCCGGCCATCTGGAAGTCAGCCGATAATGGGCAGAGCTTTATCGGCCGAAGTGTCCCCCTTCCTGTTGACCAGTGGCTGGTGACTAGTGACACCAGCCTGTTTCTTAGCGGCTTTGACGGTGGTAACGGACTGGTTTTCAGCACCACTAATAGCGGTCTAATCTACTCTAGCAGTGTTGTCGGCAGCCATCCGTTAACTTCTCTGGCCCTATCGCCCAACTACGGTCAGGATGGTGTCGTTTTGGCCGGCAATGCTAATGGCTGGGTCTACTGGTCTAATGATAGGGGCGCTTCATTTGAGTCACTGCCACCGGGGGCTGTCCTGCCACCCCTTAGCGGCAACATAAGCGTCGCCTTTGACCCCCAGTTTAGTGGTAACAGCACCATCTATGCCGCCAGTGATGCCCCGGACGCCGGTATCTACCGATTTGTCATCGGCAGT
The DNA here is from genome assembly GCA_030620035.1 of Dehalococcoidales bacterium. Lineage (GTDB taxonomy): Bacteria > Chloroflexota > Dehalococcoidia > Dehalococcoidales > JAUXAE01 > JAUXAE01. The sequence goes on along the minus strand of JAUXAE010000082.1, from coordinate 1,719 downwards.
AGCACTGGCTGGCAGGGAATAGACGGCAGCCTTCCCTCCGGGGGCATGGTCGGTGGCCTGGCCATCTCGGCTGAGGGGACACTATACGCCGCCAATTTCCAGCAGGTGGATACCGCCAACCAGAAGGGTGGCCTGGAGCGCTCTCTTAACCCGGCCCATCCCCTAGGGGCCACCTTTGAGACGGTAATTCGTGGCCTTGATGATGGGGCCACTCTGTGGGGACTCTGGCTTCATGGCCACCAGATTTGGTCAATTGATACCACCAAGATGGTGTCATACAATAAACCATAACCAACCGCTACTTACAGTTATGGCTAGTCTCTCAGGGTGAAGATGCAGTCACCTTCGATGAAAAGTGGTAAATTCTTCACCTTTTGAATACAGAGAGCAGGGTAAGAGATGGGGGTAATGACACTCACTGGCTGGATCCCGGATCAAGAATATTGTGATTATCGAGCATGGCACCAGCCTGCAACAATCAATAACCACAACATTGCCTTTACACTGGAGGTTGCCATTTGATGAGCACATGTCCTAGGAGTTCTAAAGATACGGCATCGGTCGGCTTGTAACACGGTAGGCGCCGCTTTTAAGGACTAAGAGAAATTGCGCATACTCTGTGATAAGGTGCGATTGACTTTTCTCCGATTCTGTGCTATTGTAATCTTAACAACTGAATATTTAGGCTAGTCTAGCTTGAACTAGCCGAGACAAAACAGCGGGAAGGCTTAGGCTTTCTCGCTTTTTTATTTACCTATGCTGGCATGTGATGGTGACTATAGAAAAGAGGCAAATTGTGGTGGGAAAGAGGCGTTGCAGAGAAATTGAAAAGCCGCTACTAGTCACTATACGCTATGCGGCTACCAACGGGGCTAGTCAAAGGCTTTCTCATGCGATTCGCATTTTACTGCGGGCAGCGGAAAGAGATGGTACCGCTTCGGGAAAGAGCATGGTTGCCGAAGACGAAAAGCTAACTCTTTATACCCATAGGGAACAGGGGATAGAGAAAGGTCAACAAGATGCCTGAAACAATTGAAACAGAGAAACTCATTGCCGCAGCTCCCAATCCCAGGGATAGGGCTTTCATCAGCCTTCTACTAAAGGGCGGGGCCCGAATTTCTGAGGCCATCCAAATTAAAGTAGACGATATTGATTTTCACAGAGGTACTCTGACAATTGTGCACCTGAAAGAGAGGTCAAAACTGAAATGTCCACATTGCGGTGAAATTTTGGGTAAGAGGCATCTCTTCTGTCCCGGCTGTGGCAACAAAGTAGACCAAGCTATACGTGAAAAGATAGAGCAGCGACGGCAGCGAACCATACCTGTCGACGCTGCTACTTTAGGGCTAGTGAAGGAATATTTGCAATGGCGGCGGCGCTTTCCGTATCACGGCCACCTATTGTTTCCATTCAGCCGCCAGCGTGGCTGGCAACTGATTAGGAGAATTGGCCAGCGCGCAGGGATAAAGGGCCTCCATCCTCACAGCCTTCGCCACCTTTTGGCCACGAGATGGGCGAACAAAGGCCTTGACGTAAAGAAACTTCAGATTTTGCTTGGCCATGCCAGCATCGCTACGACTATGGAATAGGTAGATTCTAACTTCGAGCAGCTGAGGTCTGAATATGAAAAACTGTGGGCCGCGAAGAAGATGAAAGATGAAAGATGAAAGAGGAAAGATTAAGAAGCTAAGAAAGGAGCCAACCCGCAAGGGTAAGGGC
>JAUXAE010000129.1 GCA_030620035.1 Dehalococcoidales bacterium | reverse complement strand
AACCTTAAGTCCCCTTACCTCTATTGCTTTAGCCACGATATCGTCGTGAGGTACATTGGAGACGACGTGCTCGTAGGTGCAGACCCCAGTAGGTAAAACCTCGGGTATTGGTGTATCGGCAATCGTCGGGAAGCCAAAGTTAATTGCCCCGGCGGCATTAGCATACCACTCATCGGTAACATAGCCCAGAGGCATAGCAAAGGCAAAGATGCGGTCTTTGTTATAGATAAGGTGTTTTCGGTAGTCTCCAGCCTCAATACCACCGAAGGTAAAACCGGCCCTGATGGCGAAGCCAGCCGCAAATACGGTGGCGCTAATATCAGGGCCAAATGAGACCAGACGAGTCGGCCACCCAATCTGCACCCCCCCTTCCACAAGCTGCTCGGAGAACCTTTTCCCATTATACTCAGCCGACATAAAGACATAGAGGTTCTTCTGCTGCAGCTCTTGCGCAATTTTCACCGCAATCTCATTGGTCGGTGCCGCACCAAGGACGGCAGCGAAGCCAGGGGCAGTGCCATCAACAAACTCGATACCTCTCTTTCTCAGGATGACATCATCGGCGGCACCGAGCCAGATATTATTGTCAGTGATATCTTCCTGTTTAGTGTAAAAGTCAGGCTCTTCCAGATATCTTATGGCTTCAATGATTTCTTCCGCGAAGAAGGTTACCATTCCGGCATCAAGGGCGGGGGCGAGATAGGGCAGGGGATGCTCCTCCCTTACCGGTGGCGGGAGCAGGGATTTACACTTTTTTAATATTGGCTCCATATCCCCCAGTTTTTCTACCTTTTCGCCTAAAATCCCGTAGATTACCGGAAGATAATAAGCGGTATTGGGAAAGCCGACCGGTTCATTTGCCCCCCATTTGTCCATTGCCTGTTGCCACTTTTCTTCCGCTTGGCCAACAATCTTATATGCGCCTCTAATCGCTGCTGAGGCAATAATTTTTGACATAGGTACTACCTCCTTATCTCTCTTAGCTCTGGTGCTTAGACTGCTTCTAGCTCCCGTCTCATTTCCATATCGTAGAGAACTCTCTCTCTAGCTTTATCAATGCCCAGAGCTTTACGTTTCTTGTCAATGTGCTCAATCATAAGCTGGGCGGCCTTAATTGAGTCTGGCTCGAAGGCCCACATACCGCCATACATATCTTCAAAGTCCTTGAATAAGAAGTCGGTTACCTCTTTACTGCCCGTGGTCGGCCAGGTCACGCCGAACACGGTAAATACCCCGGAGGCAACAAAGTATTGCCCGATGGAAATTGCCTTTTCGCTCATCCACTCCGGGGCCGCCCCGGCTGCCGGCAGGTCGCTGATGTCATCGCCCAGGCCACCATCTTTGACCATAGCGGTAGCCGCTATCAGGATGCGGCTGTTGTCGACGCAGGAACCCAGGTGCAATACCGGTGGAATGCCCACCGCTTCACAGACGGAAGCCAGCCCCTCACCGGCATATTGGGCTGCTGCCTCGGGAACCATGAGCCCCGCCATGGCACTGGCCATGGCGCTGCAGCCGGTCTGAAGTACCAGCACATCGTTCTTGATAAGCTCTTTAACCATGCTAATGTGGGCCTCATTATGGGCAGAGCGGGCATTATTGCAACCGACGACGCCGGCTACCCCTCTGATTCGGCCATTGATGATATTGTCATTCAGTGGCCGGTAGGAGGCTCGGAACAGACCACCCAGCAGGTAGTTAATCGTTTCATGGCTGAACCCGGCAATGAGGTCGTGCCGTTCTTGGGGAATGCGGAGATTCTTGCCTCTTCTGGGGAAGTTCTCAATCGCTGTCCTCACTACCTCCTTGGCTGACTCCATAGCTTTGTGCTCGTCGAATTCGATGTGCACCGCGCCGCTAATCTTGGCTTTGGGCGAGGTGGTGATAATCTTGGTATGGTAGCACTGGGCAATGTCAGGCAGGGATTCCATAATGCACTGAACATCCACTACCATGGCATCCACCGCCCCGGTAACCAGAGCCAACTCCTGTTGCAGGAAGTTGCCCGCCAGAGGCACGCCGTGACGCATCAATATCTCGTTGGCGGTGCAACATATGCCAGCCAGGTTTATCCCTTTGGCGCCTTTGGACTTGGCCAACTCCACCATCTCTGGCTCTTGAGCCGCGGCCACAATCATCTCGGAGAGCAGCGGTTCATGGCCGTGAATGATGAGGTTTACCTCGTCTTCCTTCAGCACGCCCAGATTTACCTGGCTCAGAACGGGAGACGGGGTGCCGAAGAGGATATCCTGAAGCTCGGTAGCAATCATGCTGCCACCCCAGCCATCAGCGATGGAGGTTCTGACCCCCTGTTTCAGCAGGTTTTGATAGTCCTGGTCAACCCCGGCATGAGTGCGGTGCATTGTCTCCACTATTTCTCTATCTATACCCCGGGGGGCGACCCCTTGCTGTCGCCATAGTTCCTGGCGCTTTAGCGGTGCCCTCTTCAGGAACAGGATTTCACCCGCCTGCCTTCCGAACTCAGCCAGCGCCTTTTCCCCGATGTCAATCGCTATTTCGCTGTTACTGCGGTCTCCAATCTCAATGTCCCATTCCAGAGCCAGTGCCAGCAGTTTCTGCTCATCTCTAATCTCGTAACCGGGAGCTTCTCCCTTG
>JAUXAE010000130.1 GCA_030620035.1 Dehalococcoidales bacterium | reverse complement strand
TTCCAGGATTGCCATTTGCGCCTCGATCCAATCCTTCACGATTCGCCAGGCGACACGGACCGCTTGGGCGTGAGTAAGGTATCTCCTGGGCACTCTCCCCAGCCTGTTTTGCTTGGTCAGGACTTTGAGCACAGCATCAGGGTCAATAGGTAGCCGAATAGCAACCTCACCATGGGGTGTTTGAACCAGGAAGGAAAGGGCCTCAACCTGGCCGTCAGCGGTGTAGTCAGTTTTAATAGACCTTGCTCCGTGGCCAGCTAAAATACCCTGGATTTCGCCTGTAGTTTTTATCGCCTCAATAGTAGTTGTATAGTTTAAGAGGGCCATCCCTTACCTCCTTTCCTAGTTCCTGCCTTCTCTAACACCTACCTCAAATCAGGACCCGTCATAGTCCGGTAATCTTCAGCATCTATCTGGACGACAACACTACGGCTATGGTCGGCAAGCCGACTGGCCACCCGCGGCGCCAACTCCTCACTCTTGGCGTTTGTGGTCACTACCAGGGGCATGCGGGCAATGTACCGCCAGTCAATAATGCGGTCCAGCTTCTCACCGGCCCAATCTTTAGGCTGCTCGGTACCGAGGTCATCAAGAACAAGTAGCGCCCTCCGGCGCACTGACTCGAGCCTCTGGTGATAGCTGCCGTCAGCATAACCACGGCGCAGCTCATCAAGGAGTTCATCTACCCTGGTAAACAGAACATCAAACCCGTCCTCAAGCCATTCCCAGGCAATAGCCAGGGCCAGATGAGTCTTACCCACACCGGTCGGCCCGGCCAGCACCAGAAAGTTTCCCCGGGAAACATTACCACGGGCCATATCCCTGGCCGCATAGAAGGCATGAGACAAACTCAGGACACCTGGGTCTTTCCACGTGTGAAATCTCATAGCTTCCCTGGTTATAGCTAGCAGCCCTGCATCTGCCGGCTCCTTCGTCTTTTGCCACCGTTCCGGCTCCCAGGTTGTCAGTCGCTTTATGCGAGGGCCCACACCGTAATAGTCATAGGGGCTACCAGTCTCTGCCCCGGAAGTCTTCGGCCGGTCTTGTACCTTTGACTCTTCCACCTTTGCCACCTGCTTTTTCCCCTTTCTTGCCAATATCTTCATTAACCCAGGTCATGCTTACAAATTCCCCGCCACGCACGTCTACCTTCTGCTTCCAACAGCCGGTCACTTCCTCGCGGGTAAAGCCCCGGGCCAACATCCTCTTGATAGCTTGCCCTTCCTTGCCATAGCTGGGAATAGGGTCTTCTTTAACTTTATCGGGAAAACCGAGATATGTTCTCATATCGGCAAAAATCTCATTAACAATAGGCTCAGCCCGCTTTTTGCGGGCACCTTTAGGTGTATCTGTACTAGACTTAACTATACTAGACTTAACTATATTGGGTATGCCATTGGTTGTCGGCTGGGTGACAGTTGGTCGCCCTGTGGTTGCCACTTGGTTGTCAGCCTCATCGAAACTGGGAAGGCTTGACGAGTTGTAGCGGTCTTTTCTGATTTGTTGGTGTTCACTCCAGCCTGGTATATCAAGGTATTCCACTTCGCCATTGGTATAGACGCGGATAAGTCCCTGGTCGGCACACTGGTCGCGCAGTTTTTTCACTTGCTCGGCGGTCTTGTCCTCATCGTAAGGGAATATGGTGGCCTTGAGAAACTTTGGCGATGCTTTCAGCCTGCCATCGTCATCTGCCTGGCTGAATATGCCAATAAACAATAGCCGACCGGCATCGGGGAGGCTACCGAATTTTTCATTTCGCCATATCTGAGGGTCTACCATTCTGCGTCGAGGCACTATTTAACCCCACTTTTGCTGAAGCCACCTAGCTCAGTCGGATAGTTTCCCCTGTTTTTCCGTCACTCTTCGTTGGAATTCCTCGACGAATTCCTCAACTTGCTCCCGGGTAAGCCTTTTAATAACATCCTGAAGAGTACCTGTTGGGCTTACCTTATATTCGCTTGTGAGAAAGGTCTTCAATGTCTCGTTGCTCCACTTCAGCTCTCTTTGAGATTCCTTAAGCCACTGGAGGTCAAGATGGAAGCCTTCGCATTCAAGTTGATCATTCGGGTACTTTTCACCGGCAGCCGGTGTGCTAGTCGCTGCCGCCTCTACCTTTTCACCAGTTTTCTCACCAAGTTTTAGGGGCTCTTCGGTGACAATGTGGTACTCCGCCTCAATTACCCGCTGGACCTCTTTGACATCTTTGGCGCGTTCCATCCAGGTGGCGGTGCTCTCTTTCATCTTGGCCTTGGCCTCAGGGTATACCTCACGCACCCAACGCTTTATGGCGCGGACACGTGCTTGGTTGCCGGGGAGATTCTTGGCGACTACGCCCTCCTCGCTCTTCTTGTACCAGCCGTAGCCGATGGCGTCGTCCTGATCCTTGCGGTGCCCAACGGCAACCCAGACGTAGGCGTCGGGGTCTCTGCAGAGGTCCTGCTTGATTTCCCGAGCGATCTCCTTGATTTCAGTGTAGGGTTTCCCCTTGTAGGCTTCCTGCGTCTGGAGATACTCTTCGAGGCGCATGGTCTTTGGCGGGCCCACCCAAGCTTCGGGGCAGGCACGGGCAGCCAGCGACAGCCAGCCATCCTCGCCGATGATAGGCTGC
>JAUXAE010000128.1 GCA_030620035.1 Dehalococcoidales bacterium | reverse complement strand
GTTTCGGCCTGGCTCAGCTCCTGGTCCACCTGGGGCAGGGCCTCAAGCTCAAGTTTTAGGTCTTGCCGCTCCTTACAGTCAACCTCCAGCCGCTGGTCTAGTTCTTGGACGGCCTGGCCGGCCTGGGCCGCCGTCTCCTTTTCCCGGTCTTGCCGCCGCTCAGCCTCCTCCAGTCTTCGCTGGCGGTCATCATACTGCTCTAGGCTGGCCAGTTGTTGCTTGGCCTGCTGGTGCCGCTGTGAATCGTAGTCAAGGCTGGCTATCTCAGCCTCCAGTTTACCTAGCGCCGCCTGCTCGGTGAGGGCAAAGTCTTTGCCAGCCAGTTTCTCCTCTAATACGGCCAGCATCTTGCTCTCCTCACCTAGCCGGCTGCTGGCCTCCTCGGCCTGGGCAATTGCCTGCCTCAAGATGCTGTCTCTACCCTGTAGCGAGTTCTTGTCCTGATTTAGTCTTGTCTCTAATATTAACAGCTCGTTTTCAACTGACTGGAGCGCCTTCTTCTGAGCCGATATTTCGGCCTCGTTTGACCCTATCGCTTCGGACTTTTGCTCCTTTTCGGCGGTATATTTGGCTTTGACCAGCTTTAGCCCCTCATTGCCCAGTTGAGTCTCGCACAGCGGACACCGGGCACCGCTCTGGCCGGATAGCCGCCCAAGCTTTTCTTCAACATCCCTTATTTCCTGCTTGAGGCGGCCTTGGTCGGTCTCAAGCCTGGTTAGCTGGGCCTGCTCATCACGACCGGCTTGCCTCTTCTTTTCCAGCTCTGCCTCGGTTTGGGCCAGCCTGTGCCACTTAGACTGAAGTTCCTGTAATTCTTTTCTAAGTGAGTCCAGCTTTTGTGCTGTAGCCTCAAGTTCAGTGATTTTGTTTAGAGATACGGTATGTTTGGTAATCAGGGCTGCTTGAGCCCGGTCAATGGCCTTTTCTAGCTGGCTCTTGGCCTCATCTAATTTTCGGAGCAATACCAGTTTTTGGTTGAGTTCATCGTATAGTTTTCTGGTCAGGGCAAACTGGTGGTAACCCTCTTCTATAACCGGGCGCTGGGCGATTAGCTCCTCAAATTCTTTAATCATCAGGAGACTTTGCTGATGCTGGTCGTGCCAGCGCTTTAGGTCTTGTTGGCTCTTACTGAGAAGGTCATCTAGCCGGGCGAGTTGCCGTTTTTTGTTTTCCAGAGACTGCTTTTCCTCAAGCAGGCGGTCTCGTCTGGTCTGCTGTTCGGCGGTTAGCCTTTCTATGTGGCCTAGTTCTTCCTGGGCCTTCTCAAGCTCGGCCTCAAAGGTTGCTTCTTGGTTTAGTTCATTATCAATATCTTCAATGGCGCTCTCCAGTTGCCCCGTCTCCACTGCCTGCTGTTTGGCCTGCTCCCGGGCCTGTTCTTCTAGCTGGTCATAAAAGTCCAGCCCCAGGATATTGGCCAACACCTCTTTACGCTTGGCTGGAGGCTGCTCGGTAAACTGGCCGGCGTGACCCTGGCGCAAAAAGGCGCTGTTGATGAAGGTATCATAGTCCATATGCAGGATATCGGTAATCTTCTGCTGCGTCTGGCTTTTACTGTCGCCCGAGATTACCTTGAAGCCGTCATCACTAACGAGGTATAGGTCGAGGCTGCTTTGGCCTGAGGCACCGTACCTCTTGGGCCTGGCGTGCTTTCTTATGATGCGGTAGAGTTGCCCTTCTACAGTAAAGTCAAATACCACCTCCGTTTCTGCCTCACCCAGATAAATGAGTTCATCATCACTCTTGGCCCTGGTTTTGCCCCACAGTGCCCAGGTTATGGCATCAATAAGGGCTGACTTGCCGCTGCCGTTATCCCCGCAGATACAGGCGGTATGGATGCCGGCAAAACTGAATGGCGGCACCTCCCGGTAGCACATAAAATTGTGCATCTTTAGCCTGGCGGGGATCACTGGTTAAGCTCCATAACTGTGGCCTTTACCTATTTTAGCATAATCAAGGAGGTTGTTATCTACCTCACCCCCTCTTATAAAAAACTTCCCCCTCCCTTGGTAAGGGAGGGGGATAAAGGGGGAGGATTTCCCAGTCTAATCACTCCAGATAGTCCTTCAGCTTGCGGCTGCGGCTGGGGTGGCGTAGCTTTCTTAGGGCCTTGGCCTCAATCTGGCGGATGCGCTCCCGGGTGACATTGAATTCCTTGCCCACCTCCTCCAGGGTGCGGCTGCGGCCGTCCTCAAGGCCGAAGCGCAGTTGTAGGACTCGCTGCTCGCGCAGGGTAAGGCTGGAAAGGACACTGTCAATCTGCTCCTTTAAGAGTTGCCTGGAGGCGGCATCCGGGGGTGGCAGGGCATTTACGTCCTCGATGAAGTCGCCCAAATGGCTGTCCTCCTCCTCGCCTATGGGCGACTCTAGTGAAATGGGTAGTTGTGATATCTTGGCTATCTCCCTTACCTTTTCCGGGGGCAGTTCCATCTCCTCGGCAATCTCTCTGGGGGTGGGCTCCCGTCCGTATTTCTGGGAGAGCTGGCGGCTGACGTTGAGCAGTTTGTTGATGGTCTCAACCATATGCACCGGGATACGGATGGTCCGTGCTTGGTCGGCTATGGCTCTGGTTATCGCTTGGCGGATCCACCAAGTGGCATAAGTGGAGAATTTATACCCTCGTCGGTACTCGAATTTCTCCACCGCCTTCATCAG
>JAUXAE010000065.1 GCA_030620035.1 Dehalococcoidales bacterium | reverse complement strand
GCAGCGGACGTCGCCCAGAGGCTTAAACTGGTTCATATTGCCTCCGGCGACCTGTTTCGGCAGGCGGTAGAGCGAGGCGATGAACTGGGCAAAAAGGTTAAGGCCTACCTGGAAAAGGGTGAACTGGTTCCTGACCGGATAACAATACAGATGGTTCTGGGGCGCATCTCGGCGCCAGAGTCTAGGCTTGGGGTTATCCTTGACGGCTTCCCCCGGAATCTCAGGCAGGCCGAGGCACTGGACAAGGCCCTGGCCGGGCAGGGCAAGGCAATAGATAGGGTGGTCAATATTAAGGTCTCAGAGCCTGAGCTCGTTAGGCGCTTGAGCAGGCGCTGGGTCTGCCGGGATTGCCAGGTCCCTTACCCGGCTGGAGAGGCCGGGGTCTCGGAGAAATGCGGCCGTTGTGGCGGTCGGCTGGAGCGGCGCCCTGATGACCGGGCCGAGGTGGTTAGAAAGCGGCTCAAGGTCTATTTTGCCGAGGAGGCCCCCCTGATTGACTATTATGCCGAGCTGGACAGGCTGGTTGAGGTGGCTGGTGAGGCCAGTGTCACCGAGGTGACCGGCCAGATAATTAGCGCCCTAAGCAGAAAAGAGCCGGTAGCCGGATGAGCATAATCATTAAGTCTGAACGGGAAATTGCCGTTATGCGTCAGGCGGGCCGGATATTGGCTAATGTAATGGAGGTGCTTAAGTCAAATTTAAGACCGGGCATGAAGACCAAGGAATTAGACGAAATCACGGCTAACGAGCTGGCCCGACGGGGGGCCAAGGCCTCATTTAAGGGATACCGGGGCTTTCCGGCCAGTATCTGTGTCTCGGTAAATGATGAGATAGTGCACGGCATCCCCGGGGAGAAGGTCTTAAAAGAGGGCGACATTGTATCTATGGACCTTGGGGTTATAGTTAACGGCTTTCAGGCGGATGCTGCCGTGACCGTTGCTGTCGGTGGCATTAGCCCGGAGGCTGAAGGGCTGATAGCGGCCGCTGAAGGCACTTTAGGGGCCGGCATTGGTGCCGCCCATGCCGGGGCCAGGCTGGGGGATATCTCAGCCGCCATTCAGCACTACGCTGAGTCTAGGGGCTATTCGGTGGTGCGTGAGTATACCGGTCATGGCATTGGCCGGGAGATGCACGAGGAGCCGCAGATAGCCAACTTTGGTCGGCCGGGAACAGGGCCGCGGCTCAAAAAGGGGATGACCCTGGCCCTGGAGCCGATGTTAAATGTTGGTGACTGGCGTACCCGGTTGGGCGATGACTACTGGACAGTGTCCACCGCCGACGGCAGTCTTTCGGCCCATTTTGAGCATACTATCGCCATTACTGATGCTGGGCCAGAGGTGCTCACCATTAACTAGAGAAAGGTTGGCCGGAGTTTATGCCCAAGAAGGAGGCTATTGAGGTTGAGGGTACCGTGGTGGAGGCACTGCCCAACGCCACCTTTCGTGTTGAGCTGCCCAATGGGCATAAGGTACTGGCCCATATTTCGGGCAAGATGAGGGTGCATTATATCAGGGTGCTGCCCGGTGACAGGGTTTTGGTTGAGCTATCTCCCTACGACCTTAGTCGCGGCCGGGTTACCTATCGCTTTAAGATATAGTATTGGTTGATGTCGTTTTAGCCAGAAGGGGAATGTAATGAAGGTTAAAGCTTCGGTTAAGGTTAGATGTGACAAGTGCAAGATAGTCAAGCGCAAGGGCGTGGTCAGAAATATCTGCCCTAATCCCAGACATAAGCAGAGGCAGGGTTAAGGAGGCAGCGATGGCACGTATTGCCGGCATAGATGTACCCGGGAATAAGCAGGTTTGGGCTTCATTACAGTATATTTACGGTATTGGGCCCAGCTTAAGCCAGAGGATAATAGCCAAGGCCGGCGTTGACCCCAGCACCAAGGTTGACAGCCTGGCTGAGGACGAGCTTAACCGCCTGCGTGAGATTGTTGACCGTGAGTATCGGGTTGAGGGTGACCTGAGGAAAGAGGTTAACCTCAACATCAAGCGTCTCATTGATATTGGCAGCTATCGGGGACTGAGGCATCGTCACAACCTGCCGCTCAGGGGGCAGCGCACCAGAACCAATGCCCGTACCCGGCGTGGTGCCCGTAAGACAGTAGCCGGCCGAGGCCAGAGGCGTGGCATGACCAAGAAGTAACCGTCGTTTTTAGGAGGAGGCAATGGCACAAAAGAAGCGAGCCAAGGTCCGGAAGCGGGAGCGTAAGAATATCCCGGTGGGCCGAGCCTGTATTCAGGCGACCTTTAACAACACGATAATAACCCTCACCGACCCCCAGGGCAATGTCATCGCCTGGGCCAGCTCGGGCACGGTCGGCTTTAAGGGCTCACGCAAGAGCACGCCCTACGCCGCTCAGCTGGCGGCCAGTAGCGCCGCCCGTAAGGCTATGGGGCACGGCCTACGCCAGATTGAGGTTCTGGTTAAAGGTCCCGGTAGCGGCCGTGAGGCAGCCATTCGTTCCCTGCAGAGTGCCGGTCTTTATATCAGCGGCATCAGGGATGTGACTCCCATCCCCCATAATGGTTGTCGGCCGCCCAAGAGAAGGCGGGTGTAGAGATATGGCCAGATATATAGCAGCAGTTTGCCGGTTATGCCGCCGTAGTGGCGAGAAGTTAATGCTTAAAGGCAGCAGGTGTGTTACCAAGTGTACCCTGGATAAGCGGCACAAACCTCCCGGGCTGCAGATAGGTCGGCCGCGGCGCCTTTCCGACCGGGGACGGCAGCTCCGGGATAAGCAGAAGGTCCGCTATAGCTATGGAATTATGGAGCGGCAGTTTAGGCGCACCTTTGCCCGGGCCGGGAGGCAGTCGGGCATTACCGGAGAAAACCTGCTGGTGCTGCTGGAGAGACGGCTTGATAATGTGGTCTATCGCCTGGGTTTTGCCGAATCCCGCGCCCAGGCCCGTCAGTTGGTTGGCCACGGGCACATTACCGTCAACGGGCGCCGCACCAAAATAGCCTCTTACCTGGTCAGGGAAGGTGACATTATCGGCTGGCGGCCGGAGAGTATGAGTAGCCAGTATTATAAACAGCTGGCTCAGACCATTGAGGGCAAGACTGTTGCCCGTTGGCTAAGTCTGGATAGGCAGAAGCTCAGCGGTGAGGTTTTATCACTGCCTACCCCGGATGATGTTGAGGCTAAATTTGATATCCAGGCTGTTGTTGGCTACTACTCACGGTAGGGGCTACTAAGGAGGTAGAATTTGTCCCAATTAGCTATGCCCAAGTTGGAGTGTGTCGAAGCTGAAGATAGATTTGGGCGCTTTGTCGCCGAACCCCTGGAAAAGGGCTTTGGTACTACCCTGGGCAATGCCCTGAGAAGGGTGCTGCTGAGTTATCTGCCCGGGGCGGCGGTAACTCGAGTCGGTATTGAGGGGATTCAGCACGAATTCTCACCAATTCCGTATGTTAAAGAGGATACCATGGAGTTTCTGCTCAATGTTAAGGCGTTGAGGTTAAAACCATCGTCGGGCCACGCCGGCAAGCTGGCCCTGGAGGTAGCCGGGGAGAGGACGGTCTATGCCGCTGACATAGGGCCATCGACTGACTTTGAGATTGTCAACCCTGAGCTTTACCTGGCCACCCTGGATTCACCGGAGGCCAGGTTTTTCGTGGAGTTTGATGTCGAGTTGGGCCGGGGTTATCGACTGGCTGAGTCCGGCGATAACCTGCCGGTGGGAGTTATCCCGCTGGATGCCATCTTTACCCCGATACGCAAGGTTAATTTTACCACTGAACCAATCCATATTGGCCGGGAGACCAGCCATGAACGGCTCTATCTGGAGGTGTGGACCGACGGCACTATCTCACCGGCTGATGCCGTTAGCCAGGCGGCCAACATTCTGGTAGAGCAATTAACCCCGTTTGTTGGCTGCGGCCAGGTTGTGGCTATGGCCGAGGAGGAGGCTGTCCACCCGGCCATCCCTAAGGAAAAATACAATATGCCTGTGGAACAGCTGGACCTGTCGGTGAGGACGATGAATTGCCTAAGACACGCCGGCATCACTACTGTCGGTGAGGTCTTCAGTAAGGGGGAGCGGGAACTCATGGACCTGCGTAATTTCGGGCAGAAGTCCTGGCTGGAACTAAAGGAACGTCTTGAGGGATTGGGGCTGTCCCTGGCCGCCGAGGAAGAGCCAGAGTCTGAGCCCGAAAAGAAGACAAGGAAAAAAGCGGCCGGTAGCGCTTAGGTAGCCGACCCGTTAACTTTTTGCTAATGACTAATACCAATAAGGTAAACAAAGATGAGACATAAGCTAGCCGGCAGGAAGCTGGGCCGGTCCTCTGCCCACCGCCGGGCACTGTATCGCAACCTGGTGACCGACCTTCTGGACTACGAGCAGATTACCACCACCGAGGCCAAAGCCAAGGAGGTGCGAGGCCTGGCTGAGAAGATGATTACCCTGGGCAAGAAGGGGGAGCTTCATTCTCGTCGCCAGGCGCTATCGTTTATCTTGGATAAAAGGGTGGTTGATAAGGTTTTTGATGAGCTGGCCCAGAGGTATACTGAGCGGCCTGGTGGCTATACCCGAATCACCAAATTAGGGCCCAGGCTGGGTGACGGGGCGCCTATGGTTCAACTGGAGCTGGTAAAGCAAAGTATCGGGGAATGAGGTTGAGCGGCAATCTCACCCAGATGGTATTAATAATTGAATATGACGGCGGGCAGTACCACGGTTTTCAGCTTCAGGCAGGGGAGCCGACCATTCAGGGTGAGCTTGAGCGGGCGCTAAAGAAGCTTAGCGGTGATAGAATTAGGGTGGTGGCCGCCAGCCGAACCGATGCCGGCGTCCATGCCCTGGGCCAGGTGGTCAGCTTCAGGACTAGTTCACAGCTTGGGCCAGAGACATTTGTTGGTGGCCTGAACTATTATCTGCCCCGGGATATTGCCGTCAGGGCGGCACATCGGGTGGGTGATACCTTTAATGTGCGGCGTGATGCGGTAAGCCGGGAGTACAGTTATTATATATTGAACAGCCGGATGCGGTCGCCGATGAGGCAGTGCTTTAGCTACCAGGTTGGCGGTGAGCTGGATATTTCGGCCATGAATCAGGCCTGCCGGCGGCTTATCGGTGAGCATGACTTTAGCTCGTTTGCCAGTGCTGTAGGACTTGAGGTAAAGAGGACAATACGGAGGGTATATCGCGCCCGGGTAGATAAAGAGGGGCAGATGGTTGTTTTTAATATGGTGGCCAACTCATTTCTGCCCCATCAGGTGCGCAATACAGCGGGTGCTTTGATAAGGGTCGGTCTGAGGAAAATGACAGCGAGCCAGTTTCATAGTATAATGGAGGCCAGAAAAGCGGGCCTGGCCGGGCCGGTGGCACCGGCTCACGGGTTGTGTCTGGTCAGGGTAAATTACCGGGAGCCTTTTTAGGTGGAGTGTTATGAAGACCTATAGTGTTAGGGCCTCTGAGATTGAGCGGCAGTGGCATGTTATTGATGCCTCGGGCAGGATTCTGGGCAAGCTGGCCACCGAGGCTGCCCGGTTGCTGATGGGTAAGCATAAATCCATCTACAGCCGCCATCTGGATACCGGTGACTATGTTGTCGTTATCAATGCTGAAAAGGTCCGTGTTAGCGGTAATAAGGCCCAGCAGAAGTTATACTATAGACATTCAGGCTACCCAGGTGGCTTCAAAAGCACTAGCCTGGAGGAGATGCTGAAAGACAGGCCTAGCTGGGTGATTGAGCATGCCGTAAAAGGCATGTTGCCCAAGAATCGCCTGGGGGCCAGCATGCTAAAGAAGCTCAAGGTCTACGCTGGTGAGGCTCATCCACACCTGGCTCAGACCAAGACAGTCAATAAATAGTAGGGGACTATGTTGCCAAAGCAGGCCTATTTTAACGGAACCGGTAGACGCAAGACAGCGGTGGCTCAGGTGAGGCTGTTTCCCGGTGATGGCGCTATTATTGTCAATGGTCAGCCCTATGAAGAGCAGTTCACCCGCCTTGAGCACCGCCGGACAATACTGCAACCCCTCATGGTAACCGAAAAAATGGGCAAGTATAACGCCGTGGTTAAGGTGGCTGGCGGCGGCATCTCGGGGCAGTGTGGTGCCATTTGCCACGGCATTGCCCGCGCCCTGGTAAAGGCCGATGAGGGCCTTAAGCTGGTGCTGCGTCAGAACGGCCTGCTTACCCGTGACTCCCGGGTCAAGGAGCGAAAGAAACCGGGCCTAAAGCGCGCCCGCAA